>JAFPTG010000004.1 GCA_017400345.1 Oscillospiraceae bacterium | reverse complement strand
CAGGATCAAACTCTCAAATTATATGTCCTAGCTTCTTCGCTAGCTTAAACTTCCTGAATTACCTTTAGGTTATTTCTCTTAAAAATTGCTCTAAGGTTTTTCGCACTTAATTCTTTATAGCTGTTCAATTTTCAATGTGCCTTAGTACTCACTAAGCCTTGCTGCTTGCTGCAGCTTTTTTATTCTATCACCTTTCAATTATTTTGTCAAGCACTTTTTTGAAAAAATTTTGATTTTTTTTGTTATCTCCCTTTTGCTTCTTTTTAACGCTATTTTTTAGGTGATTTTTTATAACTTTATTGCCTTCTGTAAAGTCTGTTTGCCTGTAATATCCATCAATTTAAAGTTCTTTACCTTGCATAATAAGCGTCGCAAAAATACCTCCCTTATTAAAAAAACACTATGACATTTTTGTCACCGAAAAGTCACGATGATGTCACAAAAGTATACTACAATAAATTCAATAAAAAAATACCGCGAATTTTTTTGCGTTGCTCACACAAAATTGTTCGCGGTAAAATTTTAAAAATATATTGTCAATTGTTCTATGCTTTAGCTGCTTCTTTAGCTTCTTTCTCTTCCTGGCGTTTTTCTGCAAGTTTAGCTTCTACTTTTGGGTTGATGCCAAACACTGCAATAATCCAAAGAAGCATAGCTGCAATAGCAAGGCACATAACTATCCTCATAACTGTTGGGTTAGTTACATGTGTACCTTTTGGGAAAATTACTGAAGTGAGTATCCAAACCAGTGTTGCGCCGCCACCTTTACCTAAACGGCCACCAATAACCTCAACAGCTGCTTGGCTCTTAAGTTTTTCTTCTGGATCAAGTGGCATATATGCCATATTTTTAGTTGAATCAAATAGAGAATATTTGATGCCTTTAGAAAGCGACACCTGATACATTCCAACCCAAACAGCCATCCATAACCAGCTGCCTTTAAAAATAGCTATCCTTTTTAGCCATTCTATACTTATAGCATCAGCACCTAATTTTTCCTTATATATTAACAAACCAAAGAATACTATACTCGTTACAAGTGTAAATACTGGTGTTACCAATGCAGAAGTTCTCCATTTACATCTAGAAAGAATATTTGTGCCAATGATCATTAATATAACCGTGGCAATACCTGTTCTTTTTGAAACCCCACCCATAAAGGCATTATAATCGTTGGGGTTAGGGTAATATGCTTTAATTTGCGACTTCCAAAGCACTTCGTCTAAGTGCAAAGACATTCCATATGTGAATACTAAAGCTGCAATCAACATAACATATGGATTTTTAATGATATACATAAAGCTCTCGCCAACACTCATCTTTGGCTTTGCTTTTTTCTTTATACCGCCGCCCGGTGTATAAAGCTTAGCGTCTGTTAAAACGTTTTTCTGCATCCAGCGGTAAATCAAAATAATCATAATTCCGCAAAGTCCAACAAAAAACATCTGCCATTTAAGGTTACTACCAAATGCCCTGAACGCTTCATCACTAAAGACGTTTACATCGCCACTCTCTGCTGTTTTTTTTGCAAAATAGGTAACCAAATCTCCTGAACCTATTAACCCTAAGTTACCTATCATTCCAAATAAGCTGTAGAACCTTGGTGCTTCTGTAGTTTTTGTAATGTCGTTCGCAAACTGCCAAAAAAGCAAAGAAATAACCGCCGTGCCCCAAAGCTCTGCAAAAATATATGCTAAAGTAAATGTCCAGTTTGTAATTAACGGAACTAAAGAATTAAACACTTTCGGGAGCTTTTCTTGCCATAATGCTGTGGTTTCTGGTGAACCATGAATAGTTTTTGTTGCTGGGTATAGCAAAAAACCAAATAATACAAAAAAGCTTACAAAGAAAGTAATGGTGCCATAAAACATTTTTGCTGTGCTATATTTATTCGAAAGCTTCATAAACACAATTGTAAAAATAATTGAAAATGGAATAACTCCAAATATTTTTGCATTTGAAATTATTTCTGTGTCAACATTAGGTATACGAGTTTGCAGCAAAGTGTCTTTTAAATCTCTGCACAATGTGTATACAAATAAGATGAATATCATCATAAAGCCCATTGGTAAAAACTTCTTGAGTTCAAATTTATAAATAGGCCAAAGTGTTTTTCTAATTCCACCAAATTCTGGTAACTTTTGTTCCTCGCCCATTTTATTACCACTTCCTCTTTCTATTTTTTTATTTGTTTTAAAAATGGTACTTCCAACTTACGCTTTAATTTAAAGAAAAATGTATTTTCTAATTTAATTGGTGTAACTAGTATTGTTGTAATCCCAAATAAATTGCCACCTAAAATATCTGTGTATATTTGGTCGCCAATAATAGCTGCACTCGATTTTTGAACATCAAACTTGTTAAGAACCATTTTAAAACCACTGCTAAGCGGCTTATGTGCATTACCTAAATATGGTATAGCCTTTTCTTCCGCTATTTTTTTGATTTTTAAATTATTAGTGTTAGACATAATTACTAGTTGAATCTGAGTACTATTCTTTACCATACTAAGCCACTCTTCTGCTTTTGGGTGTAAAAAAATCTGTTTGTGTTCGGTTAAAGTATTATCTACATCCAAAATTAGCAAGCGTGCCCCGATTTTTTTAAGATCTTCTTCAGTAATATCCCAAATTTTATTAAAAAAGTAATTTGGTAGAAAAATACTCAAATTCAGCACTCCAATAATTATGTGTAATTATTTAATACTTGCGCTTCCTTGCAGCCTCTGATTTCTTTTTACGTTTCACAGAAGGCTTTTCATAATGCTCTCTCTTGCGAATCTCTGCCATCACTCCGGATTTAGCATATTGCTTTTTGAACCTTTTTAATGCACTATCTAAAGATTCATTCTCTTTAACATGAACTGCCACTTCTATCTCTCCCTTCTGCAAACAGCCAAAATTGCACTATTGTTCAATAAATTAAATACTTTATAGAGCAGTTCAAAACTATCTCTTAGAGAATTGAGGAGCTTTTCTTGCAGCCTTAAGACCGTATTTTTTACGCTCTTTCATTCTTGGATCTCTTGTGAGGTAGCCCTCTTTTTTAATGATCGATCGCAGCTGTTCATCTACCTGGAGTAAAGCTCTGGCTATCCCATGCCTTATTGCTCCTGCCTGGCCTGTGAACCCGCCACCCTTAACATTAGCAACCACATCAAACTTGGCAGCCATCTTTGTAAGTTCAAGCGGTTGGCGAACAACTAATTTAAGCGTTTCCATGCCAAAATAATCGTCCATTAATCTGTCATTTATTGTAATTTTTCCTGTTCCTTCATAAAGTCTCACTCTTGCCACAGAGTGTTTTCTTCTGCCTGTTCCATAAAAAAAAGGCTCTTTATTATACATTTAATTATCACCACTTAAATTGTTATTTTTCTTGATTTTTAAAACAATACTTACAAGTCCATTCAACTGGTTTTTGAGCCTCGTGGCAATGTTTTTCACCTTTGTATATTTTAACTCTGGCTATAGCCTTTCTGCCAATTGAATTTGCAGGAAGCATGCCTTTAATTGCCAAAGCTAAAGCTTTTTCTGGTTTTATTGCCATCAATGCTTTATATTGAATCTCTTTTAGGCCTCCAACCCAACCTGTATGGTACCTATAATACTTCTTCTCTGTTTTCTTGCCAGTTAATGTTATTTTTTCTGCATTTAAAATTATTACATTATCTCCGCAATCAACATGAGGGGTATAATCTGGCTTATGTTTACCTTTTAGCAAGCGCGCAGCTTCTACAGCTACTCTTCCTAAAGGTTTATAAGCAGCGTCAATAATATACCACTTTCGGTTTACGTCTTTTGTTTTTAGCATGTATGTAGACATCTCATTAATGTTGTAAACCCAGATCAACTGCCTTACAACGTCACACCCCTTTCTTTAAAAAATAAATTTCCGAGTGCTCATTCTGAGCTGCAGATACCACATGCTCACAGCAACCACGGATGATAAAATAATAGCTTTGTTCTGCCAATAAGCGGCAAAAACTTCTTGCTTTTGCAAAATAAATACTGCAAAAGCAAGCCAACCCCGCTGCCACACGGTTTGCTTGAAATATATAAAACTAATGGTTATAAAACACAACCACCAATATATTATAACCGCAAAAAAGTAATATGTCAATCTTTTTATTTTCTTACTTGCATAATTTATGAATTTATTTGTGTTTTCGCTATCTTTAAAGCAATAAGAATATTTATATAAACGTCCACCAAGCGTATTAATGGTATAACTAAAAAAATAGCTGTAGAAAGCATAATGAGCATTGTGCTGCTTGGAAGCATTATTGCAGAGAGCATAATTGAAACACCACTATAAATTGTTGTGGTTTCAAGGCTTATTACGGAAAAGCTAACTAATATGGAAAGTATAATGATCTTTAAAAACAGCACCGGACTAAAACTACTATTATAAACAACTGCTACATAGCTTGCTATTGCCGATAATAAAATGATTAACCCATATGAAAATAAAGAAAAACTGGTGGGTACTGCTAAAGCAATTTTGTCTTTTTTATAATTTTTTAATTTTTCTAGATCTGCTATAGTTAATAAAAGGCAATCTGTATCGTCGTTCACACCTAACGAGAGCAGTAAAGAACGTTTAACATATTGGAACTGATTAAAATAGCCACCGCCAATTTCTTTTTTCATTAAAAGCGATGATATTAACAGTACTATAAAATAAATTATTGTTAAAATTGTAATAAACATAAGCGTGCCTTGCGCAGTAATACTTTTTACCTGTGAACTGTGTTTTAGTCCAAATATAAATAAAATAAGTGGACAAAGTAAACTTAACTTATCTATAAAAAATCTACAAGCATCCAGTATCCCATCAATAAGCAGCAGTAAATTCTCTTTGCCTTCGCTTTCTGTTCTGCCAAACATTAACCCCAGAGCAATGGAAAATATTAAAACCTTGAGTACATCTCCGTTAGTTAGTGCATAAAATATGTTCTCTGGAATTATTTTTAATATTGCCCGTTCAAAACTAGATACCGTTTCATTTTTTTCGCCTTGGCTGTATTCAACATTAATGCTTTTGCTACTAGAAGCCGTTTGTTCTGTAACAGCTTGAGAAAATAATCTTTTTTGAAATTCATTCGTGCCGTTTATTTTTAAAAAAACAAAACTTATTGTAATTGCCAAAGCAGAAACCGCAACGGCAACCTTTATGAATTTAATCAGTAACGGTAAAAACACCCCTCTAATCGGCCTTTCTATTCTATGGCCAAACGTGCTAAGCATTAAACACCCCAAAACTAATATTGAGCACATACCAAAAAGGGTTGAAAATAAATTCAAAAGTTGAGTTGCAATACCAGATATCTTACTTGAACTGTTCCCTAACAACAACCCCAAACCTAAAGAAAGTAATATTACCCACCATTTAAACAAAAATGATTCTTTAAACAGTTTGCTTATCTTGAATTTAGTATCGCGGATGGTCATATTATTCCTCTCATTTCTCTTTAAAATACTCTGGGTATGCTTTTTTTACATCTTCTATTGTTGCACTATTATAATCATTGCTTGTTTCTATACAAACGTTAATCCATTCAAAAAGTTGTTTGCTTTTTCTATCGGCACCGCCACACATATTTTTTCTGTTTTATCAACAATTATATAGCTCGCGCAATCTACATATAGTTCTGGGTTCTTGTTCATTTCCATCTCTATAAATGTTTCTGCATCAATAATAGCATCCACTTCGCCTTTTTGCACCGCTTCTAACATTTTATGCGGAGATGAATAAGGAACAGCCTGACATTTCGGAAATAATTCTTTTGCACTTCTTAAATACGAGCTTATTGCCCCAATTGTAAATTTATTGTTTCTTAAAAAATATATAATGTTACCGTCTATTTCATTTTTTGCTTCAAAAAGCCTATTTACCATTAAACTAAAATGGATATCTATATAACTGTTAGTTAACGCTGCCACTGTAGCACGATGTTCGGTTTTGCCCAAATTGCCTAATGCTATATCTACTTCTTTGTCGTGCGCCATTCTAATTAAATCATCATAAGTTTTAGCGCTATTATCTATTGTCAGTCTTACTCCTAATTTATCAGCTAAGCATCTTGCAAAATCTACACAATAACCTCTGAATTCACCATTACTTTCTTTTATTACAAATGGTTCATTTTCTTCGCTTAAAACTCCAACTAACAACTCACCACGTTCTAAGATGGTGCGTATATCGTCCGAATATTTTTCTTTTGATTCTAGTATTAAACCGTCTTCATATTCTACCAAATCGGCACTGGGCTCGTCTGCTGTTGATTTTACCTCATTAAGTTCTTGCGAGCTGTTCAGATTACTAAAATACTTTACTACCCAAAATGCGCCAAGCCCTAATAAAACTGCAAAAAGAAAATATGAATATCTCTTTTTAATTCTCTTACCAATCATATTGTTCCCCTCTCAGCAACGTTTTGGGCTGCATTTGTTTTTTTATAATCTTTCAATAAAGCTGCAGTACTAGATTCGCCCTTGAGTGACAGTGCAACACAAACAACATATAAATACGCTATACTGCATGACTCCACCGGGAAAATTGTATTCTGAATGACCTCTTGTATTATTACAAATGGAAGATATGGTATGCCCAGTGGTGTTAGCAAAAGGTAAATGTATGACGCTGCAATTCTATCTACCTTATTTATGCCAGAAATAGTGGCTAAAAATGTGACACACGGTATACTTATTAAAAACCACAAGCTCATCTTAGCATCATAAAGTTTTATTGCAAAAAATGTGAGCATAACAAACGTTACATTGCGGCCAAAAGCAGTTAATGCATAAGCCAAACTCAAAACACAATCCGATTTTGTTTCTTCGAACTTAAAACCATCTTTGCAAACCTCAAATAACTTAGAAATATAAACATCCTGCGAGCCTGTTAGTGCTGCAATAATTAAAGCCGGTTTCATTATTTTTAATTGCTTGCTCACCACAAAGCCTGTTTTTAGCCTTATAACAAAAATGCAAAGTATTGTTATAACTAAATTGGTTAGCCATATGCATAAAATTAAAGACCACATACTTTTAAGCATGTCAATATTAATAACACTCGTAATTTGCGCCATAGAAACCAAAAGAATTACCGGTAGCACAGTTATTACAGCATTGAGCATATTATAAAGCATAGAATACAAACTTTTAGAAATTTTGGCCATCTGAATAAGAGCTGCTCTTGATGAGGCTTGAAAACATATACTTACTATAATAAAAAACACAATAATCTGCAAATTCTTTTCTACGTTTAAAGAAAAAAAAATGTTCTTTGTTATGAATTTATCTGTTAAGAAGTCTAAATTAACCTCTAATCTTTTTTCGTTCTCACCTTCAAACGAAACCTTCTGAACTGCTATGCCTACGTTCTCTTCAACTTGTGTTTCTTCGCTTGTTTCATTTGGAATAGAAAAGCCAGAGGATAAAGAATCTTCCATTAATTGACCAATGCTTTTTCTATCTTCGTAATTGGCGCTATAAACATTAGAATATAAAAATCCACAAGCTATTACTACCATAATATGTATAAAAACCACTACCACTAAAACTGCAATTATTCTCCCTATAAACTTGGCAGAAATGCCCTTAATTAACGATGACATTACATTGCTGATTATTGCCAGTGGCAACATTACTAGCAAAATGGATTTAAGTATTAAATTGAAATATGTATAAATTGGGCTTAACTTGCTAACTGCCTGTGGAAAAAACAAGCCAATTATAACTCCAACCGCCATGCAAATGAATTTGGTAGAAGTTTTATTTAATATATTTTGAATATATGCCCAAATTTTTTGCAAAATTTCACTTCCCCGCCAGAATATATATCAAACTTAAAGTTATTAAATATTTTTCTCTTAATCTGTAAAACGAACCTTTAAATTAGTTTTAAATTAAAGGTTCGTTTTTTTGTTTTTATCGGGATTCAATAATTAATTTGATTGCTGTTCGTTCATCACTATCTATTGTTACGCTTGTGAACGCCGGAATGCAAATCAAATCTATACCTGTTGGTGCCAAATACCCTCTGGCAATTGCAATTGCCTTAATTGCCTGATTAATAGCACCTGCTCCAACAGCCTGGTCTACTGCCTCTCGTTCTCTTACAACCCCTGCTATTGCTCCGGCTACAGAATTTGGACTTGATTTTGCTGAAACCTTTAGTATTTCCATTCTTTTATTCCCTCCCCAAATAGTCCTAGATATACTATACTATATTTTTTATATTTTTTCAACTTTTTGTTGTAAATTTTTGTTATTTATTTTTATTTTATTAAAATTCCTCTTCTGCACCTAGCAGTGGGTGTTTTGTCTTTTAATTTATTGAAAATAAATCCTCTACAACTTTATTAATTAATGCTGAATCTGCTTTTCCTTTTAATATTGGTATTAACTTTTTCATAATAACACCTTTATCTTTAGCTGTGGGTTCTTTTAGATTTAATTCATTTAAAACATTCTCTAGCTCTGTTTTTATTTCTGCCTCCCTCATTAGAGTGGGTGCAAATTCAGAAAATGTTTTTATTTTTATTTCGCATTCTTCGATTATATCTTGTCTATCCTGTGGTGCACTCTGCATTGTTTCTTTGGCTTGTTTTATTTCTTTTTGTATAATTGCGTTCTCTTCTGCCTCGGTAAGCTCTGCACGTTTATCTATAAATTTAGCCTTTAGTGCTGCAAGTAGCAAAGAAAGTGCTTCTTTTCTTTTAGTGTTGCCTTCTTTTAAAGCTTTCATCATCTCTGCTCGCACTTGATCGATTTTTGTCATTATTTTCACTCCTTCTAAATAAAATTAATGCAGCATATAACACCTGCAAGATGAAATATGCCGCATTAAAATATTGTGAATCAATTAATTATTCATTTACAGCGGTAACAACACCGGAACCAACTGTTCTACCACCCTCACGGATAGCAAAACGTAAACCTTCTTCAATTGCAACCGGAGTAATTAATTCTACGTTGATCTCTACGTTATCGCCAGGCATGCACATTTCTACGCCTTCTGGTAATGTAATAACCCCTGTAACGTCTGTTGTTCTTAAATAGAACTGAGGCCTATAGTTATTAAAGAACGGTGTATGACGTCCACCTTCTTCTTTCTTTAACACGTAAACTTGACCTTTAAACTTGGTGTGAGGTTTAATTGTGCCTGGTTTGCACAAAACCTGACCACGTTGAATGTCTGTACGTTGAATACCGCGAAGCAATACACCAACGTTATCTCCTGCCTCTGCTTGATCCAAAATCTTCTTGAACATTTCTACGCCTGTGACTGTTGTTTTTTGGCTTTCCTTAATACCAACAATCTCAATTTCATCGCCAACTTTAACTGTTCCACGCTCTACTCTACCAGTTGCAACTGTGCCACGGCCTGTGATTGTAAATACGTCTTCTACCGGCATTAAGAATGGTAAATCTGATTTACGTTCTGGAGTTGGAATGTATTCATCAACAGCCTTCATTAATTCTATAATAGAAGCATATGCTGGATCGCTAGGATCTGTGGCGGTTGATTCTAATACTTGAAGTGCTGAGCCCTTGATTATTGGTGTAGTGTCGCCAGGGAAGTCGTAACTTGTTAAAAGGTCACGGATTTCCATCTCAACTAATTCTAACAATTCTGGATCATCAACCTGGTCAACTTTATTCATGTAAACAACAATATATGGCACGCCAACCTGACGAGCAAGCACTATGTGTTCACGGGTTTGTGGCATTGGACCGTCTGCAGCAGAAACAACCAAGATTGCACCGTCCATCTGTGCTGCACCGGTGATCATGTTTTTAACATAGTCTGCGTGCCCTGGGCAGTCCACGTGAGCGTAGTGACGTGCATCGGTTTCATATTCAACGTGTGTGGTATTAATTGTAATTCCACGTTCCTTTTCTTCTGGTGCCTTATCGATTTGGTCATAAGCTCTGGCCTCTGCCTTGCCTTGCATTGCAAGCACTTTTGTGATTGCAGCTGTTAATGTGGTTTTACCGTGGTCAACGTGACCAATTGTACCAATGTTAATGTGCGGTTTTGTTCTTTCAAACTTCTCTTTTGCCATTTTATTTCCTCCTTAAAAATATAAAAATTATAAATTTTTATGCCTTTTAGTCATTTGTCTTTGTTCTAGAGCTGATAATGTTTTCTGCAATCGATTTAGGTAGCTCTAAATAGTGGCTTGGTTCCATTGTATATTGCCCTCTGCCCTGTGTTTTAGAGCGAAGGTCTGTTGCATAACCAAACATCTCTGAAAGTGGAACAAATGCATTGATTTGCTGTGCACCATTGCGCGCTTCCATACCCTGAATTTGGCCACGTCTAGAATTTAAGTCTCCAATTACATCGCCCATATATTCCTCTGGAACAATTACACAAACCTTCATGATTGGCTCTAAAATCACCGGGTTTGCTTTTCTCATTGCCTCTTTAAAGGCCATAGAGCCTGCAATTTTAAACGCCATTTCCGAAGAGTCCACCTCGTGGTAAGAACCGTCGTAAAGTTTAACAATACAATCTACCACCGGGTAACCTGCTAACACTCCTGCCTGCATTGCGCCTCTAATTCCTGCATCTACCGCTGGAATATATTCTTTAGGAATTGCTCCTCCCACAATCTGGTTAACAAATTCATAACCTTTGCCGCTTTCGTTTGGTTCAAGTTTAATCTTAACATGACCATATTGACCACGGCCACCAGACTGCCTTGCATACTTATGGTCTACATCTGCAGTGCCTTTAACTGTTTCTTTATATGCAACCTGCGGCTTACCTACATTGGCTTCTACCTTGAACTCACGCAAAAGTCTATCCACAATGATTTCCAGATGAAGCTCGCCCATACCGGCAATAATTGTTTGGCCGGTTTCTTCATCGGTATACATTTTAAATGTTGGATCTTCTTCTGCAAGCTTGGCAAGACCAATGCTCATCTTTTCTTGACCGGCTTTAGTTTTTGGCTCAAGTGCCATTCTAATAACCGGTTCAGGGAATTCCATTGATTCTAGGATTATCGGGTGTTTAGCATCGCACAATGTATCTCCTGTTGTTGTGTTTTTTAACCCAACCGCTGCAGCTATATCACCAGAATAGCAAGCTTCTATATCTTTACGGTTATTCGCGTGCATCTGCAAAATTCTGCCCATTCTTTCTGAATCGTCTTTTGTAGCATTATAAACCGTTGAGCCTGCTGTAACTACGCCAGAATACACTCTAAAGAAGCACAGCTTACCCACATAAGGGTCTGTTGCAATTTTAAATGCCAATGCAGAAAACGGTTTTTCATCAGATGATTCTCTAGCTTCTGTTTCACCTGTTTCTGGGTTTACTCCGTGAATAGGCGGAACATCTGTTGGAGCTGGCATGTAATCTACAATAGCATCAAGCAGCTCTTGCACACCTTTGTTACGGTATGATGTGCCGCATAACACCGGAACTAATTCATTTGCCAAAGTTGCTTTTCTAATCCCGCGCTTAATCTCTTCTATGCTTATCTCTTCGCCTGCAAAATATTTATTCATTAAAACTTCATCTTGTTCTGCAACAGATTCTAGCAATTTTGCATGGTATTCTTCTGCAAGTTCTTTTAAATCTTCTGGGATTGCCTCTTCTCTAATGTCTTTCCCTAAATCGTCGTAGTGTATAAGAGCTTTCATCTGTACTAAATCTATAATGCCTTTAAAAGTATCTTCTCTTCCAATAGGCAGTTGAATCGGCACAGCATTGCAATTAAGACGATCTCTCATCATCTTTACAACATTAAAGAAATCTGCACCCATAATGTCCATCTTATTAACATAGGCCATTCTTGGCACTTTATATTTATCTGCCTGGCGCCATACTGTTTCGGACTGAGGTTCCACTCCGCCTTTTGCGCATAAAACCGTAACCGAACCGTCTAAAACTCTTAAAGATCTTTCAACCTCAACGGTAAAATCAACGTGGCCTGGGGTATCTATAATATTTATTCTATGCCCCTTCCAAAATGCTGTTGTTGCCGCCGATGTGATTGTAATTCCTCTTTCTTGTTCCTGCTCCATCCAGTCCATGGTGGCTTCGCCTTCGTGCACCTCTCCTATTTTATGAGTGCGGCCGGTATAGAACAAGATTCTTTCGGTGGTTGTTGTTTTACCCGCGTCTATATGCGCCATTATGCCTATGTTACGAGTTTGTTCTAACGAAACATCTCTTGGCATATCTTGTCTATTAGGTAATTCCTAACAGATTCTCACCTCTCTTATAAAAAACTTACCATCTATAATGTGCAAATGCTTTGTTTGCTTCTGCCATCTTATGTGTATCTTCACATTTTTTATAAGCTCCGCCCATTTTGTTAGAAGCATCAATCAATTCATTTGCCAATCTCTCTTTCATAACCCTCTCTGAGCGTTTTCTTGCTGCAAGAGTTAACCAACGTAGCCCTAGTGTTATTCTTCTTTCTGGTCTTACTTCTAGCGGCACCTGATAGTTAGCTCCTCCCACACGTCTTGCTTTAACCTCTAAAAGCGGCATAACGTTTTCCATTGCCTCGTTAAAAACCTCAAGAGGATCTTTGCCTGTTTTTTCTTTAACTATTTCAAACGCGCTATACACAATATTCTGTGCCACACCTTTTTTGCCGTCGCACATAACATTATTAATTAACTTTGTTACCAGTTTTGTTCCGTAAACCGGATCTGGTAAAACATCGCGCTTAGAAATACTACCTCTTCTTGGCACCTTTCTTCCCTCCTTCATAAATAAAATGATCTCTTAGGTACTCGAAAGAAACAATACTTCCGACTGGTGCTAACAAAAGCTCTATATATAAAGCTAATTCGTTAGCTGTTTATCGTTTATTTATTTCTTCGCACCAGCTTTAGGCTTTTTTGCCCCATATTTAGAGCGCCCTTGCTGCCTGTTGGCAACTCCCTGCACATCTAATGCGCCACGAATTATATGGTATCTTACACCCGGCAAGTCTTTAACACGCCCTCCACGAATAAGCACCACACTGTGTTCCTGCAAGTTATGGCCAATACCTGGGATATAAGCTGTTACTTCAATACCGTTAGAAAGCCTTACTCTAGCTACCTTTCTTAAAGCTGAGTTAGGTTTCTTTGGCGTTTGAGTTCTAATAGCTGTGCAAACACCTCTTTTTTGCGGTGAAGCTTTATCTGTTGCTATTCTTTTTTTAGAGTTAAAACCCTTTAAAAGTGCAGGAGCAATCGGTTTTTTTGTTGTTGTTTGACGCCCTTTTCTAACAAGCTGGTTAAATGTGTTCATAAATTTCACCTCCTTTAAAATAATAATTAATAATATGAAAGGTTCAAAAAACCTAACCTAGTTATTATACTACATAAATTTCTATATGTCAATTTAAATTTTACAAATCAAATCACATAAAACAAATTCAATAAGTTCTAAAACTAGTTTAAAAGTTTTCAACATTTGTTCCACGTGGAACAAAATAAAATTTTTGCTTTAATAGAGCCGAAAACTCAAGATTTTTTGTACTTTTTTGAAATTTAGCTGATATAAAATTTCATGTTTCGTGTGAAATGTTTACGTTCTAAATTTATAAAATTGCAAGTTTTGAATTTTTATAGTTATTGTATTTATACTTCTTTATTGTTAAAATATAAAAATTAAATAAAAAGCCCTGCATAAGCAGAACTTTTTATTTTTGTATTAATTAATTACATTTTACATTTATTACTTTGATCTTTTTTTTCACAACGTTTATAAACTTAATGTACTATCCCACTTGTCTTGCACTTGTGGTTAGCCTTACTTCATTTAAAATTAAAGCTATAAACTGCGAATTAGTTGGTTTTTCTTCTAATTCGGTTTTCATAACACAATCGCCTTCACTTCCACCATTCCACGCAATAGAAATTGCATGCCTCATAGAGCGCTCTATGCGCGCTGGTGTTGAATTGTTCATTTTAGCAATTACCGGATATATATTCTTGGTCACATTAAACTTCACACTAGGGTGACTTAAACAAATTAAAACCGCCTCACGTAAATAACCATAGCCACTAACATGTGACGGTACCCCTAAATTTAAAATTAATTTGGTAACCAAAAGTTCCGTATCTATCTGTTCTGCTCCAGTATCGGTTTCTTTTGTTGCCGTACTTATTTCAAATATATTCTTATTACTATGCCAATTTATATAAGACAACAATTTCAAAACTCTTGAAAAAATTAACGAATGATCAGACGGCATCAATATATATTCAGAAGCACCCATTTCAAAATTTTCTTTTTCAACTTCTGGATTCTCTGTGTTGGCAAGCACTACAAATTTTGGCAAAGTAAATTTGAACTCATGTGAAATATAGATGACCGAAGATGCATCAAAAAATGGCATAATCGCATTTAATATAACAATATCCGGTCTGCAGCGTTTAATTGCCTCTAGAACTTTTTTGCCGTCGTTCTCTACATAAACCACGTGAACTCCACAAGCTGAAAAAAACTGGCCACAACTACTTAAGAAAGAAAAGTCATTACTCGAAACTAAAATACAAGCAGATCGTTTCATGTTAAAGCCCCTTTCAGCATACCGATATTATTTTAATATTTTAAGCTTTTATACTTTTATTTAATAGTAGCATACCGAATTAGGCTTTGGCAAGCAATTTTGCCCTCCAATTTGCTTTAAAAAATGGAAAAAGTAGCCATTATCTTAATTAATATGGCTACTTTATATATTAAAGATAAATTGTTACTAAAATTTGTTAAATAATCGTAATTAATATTAACTTGAAATTAATATTTATGCATATAAATTCGCAATAAATGAATTTATATGCATGATTTGCGATTGTCTTAAAATTTATGATGGGTTATTCTACTGTATGTTTTTGTATTTTGCTTATTACAAAAAGCCAGATAATTAACCCTGTGACTGTAAAAATAATCATACATGGCAGAACTTTTTTGGAAATTACCGAAGCACCCGGAAATATTATATTTGTAAGAATTGCCGGCACTGCATTCCCTATTACTTCGCCCATACGAGAACCACAAGTTTCTGTGGCAAGCCTTGCTGTTAACCTATCTTCTGGAGGTAAAATACGATAAGCTAAGTTTTTCGTTGTATCGAACACCGACTTTTTGCACCCTTTTGTAACCCAAATGGCTATTGTTCCTACCATGATTGCCCAACTCACTAGCATCTTGCCATTTAATACCATGTTAGAGCCCCAAACATTAACTTGTTCACTAATTATCATAAAGCTAAGACCAAATGTACCCAGCAAAACCGGACTTATGAGCGCTGTTGTTTGCCATTTGAATTTTTTTAAGCTAACCGTCATAATTAAGCTCATCAATACCATTGTTAAGTTAATATATATTAAAACCCTACTATTGGCAGCATGAAATTCCGATGCATTACTGCTGGCGATCTTCATTTGATCTTTCCATGCAGCTTCTACTGGGTTCATAACCATATAATAGCTTGCAGCAAGCAGTGCCACACATACTGCTTTTTTGTCTGTTGCTATATATTTTATGCTGTTCCATATGCCCATTTTCTCTTTGCTCTTCATTTGCGATGCCATTGGAGCGTCATCTTTAATAACTCTTTTAAAAAGAAATCGGCCTGTTAAAATTAAAAACGCGCCCACAATTCCTGTTATAACTAACTGCCACAGCACACATTGCTCGTAGCTGCTAGCGCTGTTTGCTTTTTTATTTAAATATTGAGACAGATACCCCGCAGAAAATCCACCTACCGGCCCCAACAAGTTTAAAAACCCAAAATATTTTTTTGCCTCTTCTCTTGTTGTGTAGGTATTTGCTATATGCCAAAATGTTAACGGCAGAGCTGCAACTGTCCACAAGCCACACATTATATAAAACAGCGAAAGAAGCCAATTCCCTATGCAAACAATAATCCAATGAGCATGAGGAAAAATTGCCTGCCAATACTTTATTGTAGCTTCGCTCATCTGCAAATGATTGCGCAGCGGAAAAAGTATTGTGCCAAACAATAGAAAAAAGCCCACAAAAAATAGCACCACCAGAGTTAATACTTGTGCTGTGCTATACTTTTTGGTTAACTTAATGAAAACTGCCATTAATAATATAGAAGCTAAAGGTGCTGCCACTAATTTAAGTATTACTGTTGTTCCTGCCCCACCACAAATGGCTACTTTAACCATCAGTGCATCTCGCATAGGAGCTACAATTCCCCCAATGAACATGATAAACATAAGCATTAAGCCCATTGGTGTAATTTTTTTAAGTTTGCCAGTTTTAATATCCATAAAAACACCTTTCACACAAAAATAGCGCTTTTTGAGCGCAAAACATTAACTTAAACAACCTGACTAATTCAATTTTATTTTGAACTAACAACCTCCTCCTTAAAGATAATAACATAAGATTCTAAAAATTGCAATACAAAAATTAAAATTCATTTGTTAAATTTTGAATAACAATTGAATGTAGCTTTTGTTTTTTCTGAAATATACAAATTGTTCTCTTTTAAATAAGCAACAATATAAACAGAATAGGCCGCTATTACCTCATCTAGTGATGTTTCTGCTATTGCGCGTAAGTTCTTCACATTATTATATTCGCGGTCATCTGATGTTATATCTGCTACTAAAACGATCTTTTCTAACAAGGTCATATCTGCGCGGCCAGTTGTGTGATTAAGAATTGCATTTAGAATTTCATCATCTTCTATTTTCAACACGCTTTTAGCATATGCCGCTCCGGCTGCCGCATGCCACAGCTTCTGATTTTGGCGCTCATTTTCGCTAAATTCCACTCCTGCTGTTTTTATTAAATCAAGTTGCTCTTCTGGCGGCATCTCTTTAGCTATATCGTGTAAAATTGCCGCTACTGATGCTTTAAATTCGTCTGCACCATAAATCTTAGCTAGTTTTTTAGCCTGTTGTTCAACAGCTAAAGTATGGCTATATCTTTTTGCAGAAACCAGTTTTTTAACACAGTCTCTATAAGTTTGCAACGTTTTATTCAAATCATTGTTTTCCATAATCTATTTCCCTACTTCCTCTACTTGCTTTCGGCTGAACATTTTAAACCGGACAACATCATAAATTAAACGTATTATGATGCAAAGCCCTATAACAAGCACTCCAATTGGGTAAATATTAGCTTTAAGATTAAATTTTAATTTTGATTTTTGTTCGGCAAAATTTGGCATTATAAAAACATTAAAATTCCTTGGTATGGAAATTAACGCTAATGTTGCACACATAGTTCCATAAAGTGTTCCTGTTTTTTCCATATCTTTTACAAAAAACTTGAAATTAACAGTTATTTTTGTACGAACTCCAAGGTAAAAAAAGTATTTTAATAAATGTATATAATTTTTGAGCATTTTTTTGCTCACAAATTGCTTAATCTTTTTAGCCTGTTTTAAAAAATTATGTTTTGGGGTGGATTTCTTATTTAAGTTTATCTTTTTCATCGCAACGTCAGAATTTTTATCCTTGGAAATTAGTTCTTTCTTTAAAGTTGTTGTTTTCTTGTTTTTTTTATTATTGGGTGAAAAGTTTTTACGCCAGATTAAATAGCGCAAATAACCTGTGAACTTATGGTTGTATTTTAAATTAACATGAACCGGTATAAATAGAATTATTAATAAAACAAGAAAAAAGATCTTCAAAGCTCTCACATCCGTCAGTAATTAGCTTTTGATTATCGTTCAACAACTTTTACTATTACTTTTTACCTGAACGTTTTTGTCTTTTGTTCTGAAAGACTGCCCACAATGGTGTTGCAATAAATATTGTTGAGTAAATGCCGCTAAGCATTCCTATAATCATAGGCAATGCAAACGATTGAATTGAAGTAATGTTATAGTAAAGTGAAATTATATACATAACCCCTACAGAAAGTACTGTGGTTACTGTTGTGTTTACTGTTCGTTTTAAAGATTGATTTATACTCTTGTTAACTAAATCATAAACAGGTGTTTCCGCCGGCATTAGTTCTTTATTTTCTCTAATGCGGTCATAAATAACAATGGTATCGTTTATTGAATAACCAATTATTGTTAAAACCACTGCAATAAAATTATCATTAATTGAAAATTTTAGCAGCACAAATGCTCCAAAAATCATTATTACATCGTGAACTAATGCTACAACTGCTGTAAAGCCGCCCAAAACGCCGCCAATTTTGCGGAATCTAAATGCAATAAACAAGATCATAAATATTAACACAAGCCCCATTGCTACTAGGCACTTAACAAAAAATTCGTGACCCATGGTTGGATTTATATTGCTTATGGCAACATTTTGGAAATTATTCTCTTTAAAATTATTATTTAAAATCTTATTAATGTTCTCTACCTCTTGAGAAGTTAAAGAGTTTGGCAAAGCAATTATTATGCTTTCTGCTTTTGTTTTTACATCCGATGTTTGCTGGATAGTAACCGATGTTTTCATCTCATCTGCCAGCTTTTTTTGCAATGGCTCCTTATTCAATGTGCCCTGGTAAGAATAGGTTAACAGAGAGCCGCCTTTGAACTGAATATCTAAATCCACACCTCTAGTAAAGGTTACTGCTGCAATTATTAAAACTAAAAAAATTGACAGCAGAAATGGATACTTTTTTATTGCCATGAAATCTATTTGCTTTTTGTTAATCTTCATTCTTCTTCCCTCCGTAAAGGCTTGCTTTTTTGAGTGCTTTAAATCTTACAAGTGATTTAAGCATTAACTTAGCAGCTAACACTCCAAATAGAACGTTTGCAATTACTCCAACCATTAAAGTGTAGCCAAATGAATAGATCGTTCCTGCTGTTGAAGGCCCAAACCATATAAAAACCGGTTTGAATAATTTTGCAAACAAGCTGGCTGGTGGGCCGAACGAACCCATGAGTACTGCCGCAACAATAAGTACTGTTGTATTTCCATCTAAAATCGCAGTGGCTCCCCTCTTAAAGCCAACGTCAATTGCTCCTTTAACGGTTTTGCCTTTTGCCATTTCTTCTTTAATTCGTTCAGAGATAATAACCCCTGCGTCTACACCCATGCCGATAGAAAGTATTATTCCGGCTATTCCCGGTAATGTGAGTGTAAAACTTGGAATAAACGGGAAAAATCCCGTTACTGCTGCAACTGTGAGTGAGATTTGCCCAACTAAAGAAATAACATAAACTATGCCAGAAATTCTATAGTTAAATATCATAAACAGTGATACCAAAGCAAACGCAATTACCGCTGCAAGGAGCATTGCATCCCGTGCATGCATACCAAGCGTTGGATTTATTATACTAAAATTATCTGTTATTAGCTTAAACGGTAAAGCTCCATCATTGATTTTGTTTGCTAGTCTCTTAGCTTGAGCTATATTTCCCATTCCGCTAATCTTTGCTTCACCATTAGTAATTTCGGCCTGTACTCTTGGTGCAGAAATTAGTTCATCGTCCATCCAGATTGAAATCTGCCCGTTGGTTTTTACCAGCTTGCTTGTGGCTTCTTGGAACTTTTTAGCTCCTTCTTTATTTAACTTTAACGAAACTTCCGGTTCATTATCATAACCAACATATGCTTGTTGCACATCTGCACCGGTTAAAATTACATTAGAAAGTGTTACTCCTTTTGGCTTGCCCTGCTCGTCCTGTTCAGTGCCTTCTCTAAACGTGAGCTTGGCGGTTGCGGCCAATTCTTTTATTGCCTCTTCTGGTTTAAACTCTTCTTCGTCCTGCTTCCAAGGGAAGCGTACAATTACACGTCCTTTATTATAATCTGTGTATACTTCACTATCTGCAATATTTTGATCCAGTAAACGCTGTTTAATTATATCTTCTGCAATTAACATGTTTTCTTTATTAGGCTGCACACCCTCTTCTGGTTTAAATGTAACATCTACGCCGCCTTTAATGTCTATTCCCCACCTTATATCTTCTGCACCTTTAACATATACTTTTTTTATGTCTCCCCATTGGTTATTAACACCAGAAAAAGCCGCTGCAGACATTGCCAAAATTGCAGTAAATACAAAGAAAAAAACGGATTTACTAACCCTTTTCATAATGAGCCTCCCCTAAAAAATTCTAATATTAAAAAACTTAATTTAAAATAACACTTTTTTGCATATTTTGCCATATATTTTATTAAATAATTTGCAGCGGTTCGAAATTTAGTGCATCTGCTGAGATCAATTTAAAAGGAATGCCTTCGTATTCTTTATTAAACGCAAACTGAATGCTGCTGCCATGAAGATGCGCATAGCAGCATAGCTTTATTTTCTCTTTATAATCTGACAATATTTCTAATATTTTTTCTGACCGCTGTTTAATAATAAATATCGGCGGGTAGTGTAAAAAAACAATAAGTTCCTCTGCGCCTAATTCTAGTGCAGAAAGAATGGACCGTTCTAACCTCATTGTTTCGCGGTTGAGTACCTTTTCGTTTTCTTCATCGCCTTCACCCAAAAGCCAACCGCGTGATCCGCACAGCCCAATATTTTTAAATAAAAAAGCATTGTTATGCAATAGGTCTAGCGTGTTAAAATCATGATAATCCCAAAATTCTTTTATTTTCTTTGCTGTACTCCACCAATAATCATGATTGCCTTTAACGATCAATTTCTTGCTCGGCAATGTATCTAAAAATTTAAAGTCTTTTGTGGTTTCTTCTAACTTAAACCCCCAAGAAATATCACCTGCAACCACAACAACATCATCAGCCTTTATGCTTTTTTGCCAATTGTCTTTTATTCTCTGTTCATAATCTCCCCAGCCTTCAAAAATATTCATGCGCTTTTCTACACTAAATGATAAATGTAAATCTCCAATTGCAAATAAATGCATTTTTATTATTTAATTCTCCCCACTATATTTTTACCCAAAAGAACCCTCATAAATAAATTGTGAGGGCTCTTTTTTATTTGCTTTTATTTTGAGGTTTTTGTACTTGTTGTGCTGCTTTTTGATGTGCTCTTTTTGCTTGACGTTGTGCTTTTTTTAGTGGTTGATTTCTTCTTTGTTGTAACTACTACTTCCGTTGGAAAATTGCTTGAAGAGACTTGCTTTAATGTAATCATATAAATCTCTTTGCTCGGGTCTATACAGCCATCAATAAGTGAAAATGTAACCATTCCATCCTTCACTGTTGCTTCTAATTTTCTACTAAAATCAATTAAATTGGTATTATCTGAAAGCTTTACTTTTTTTGCCAGCTCTTCAATATTAACCGGGTAAACATATGCTTTTGTAATATCTTTCCATTTTTTGATTTCGTCATCATTTTCTTCAAATGCATCTTCAAGCGGATACGAAATTGTCATTTTGTCGCTCATTGTTCCTGCAACATTTACAAAAAACATACTCTTTGCTTCTTTAATAGCTCTATCTTCCATATCTGGGCAAGTTTCAAAACCGCCGCCAACCACGCACACCTTTTTTTGTGTTACAATTCTTGGGATATATAGAGACACATTATTAGGGAAATTAATTGTAAAGTCACGTTTTTTTGTTGCACGCATCTTTGCAAGACCTGCTTGTGTTAATTTTACTGAGTTAGTATACTTTACATTAATAGTATTGTCTTGCGCCATCATAACCGCAGCACGGTCTATTCTTTCTGGTGGCATTAAAGTCATATTTATAATAAAATCTTTATCTTCACCAGATGAAAAACATTTTAAATTGACATCTACTGTATATTTAACTTCTGAGGAAATATCTACATTTTCTGTTGGAAAGTCTAGCTGCACACCCCACACACCGTTTTTTACACCCGAAAGACCATTTATATAAGTTGCAGTTGCTTCCATTCCCTTGATTGTTTTGGTTTTACTTATTTTTGTTGTAATCTTATAATCACTTCTAAAGTTATCGGCCCCTTGGTAGGTGTTGTCTTTATTCCCAACCAGTTTATTTGCATTTGTTGACTCACCAAAAACAATATAGTAGCTGCTCCCCATCCTGCCTGTTATATCACAAACTGTATTTTCATCTGAAAAACTACAATTTTCATTATTACTTGAGCTTGGCGTATGTGAATTTGCTATATCTACTATTAACATCTTAACATTTGTCATGTCTATATTTGCTTCTGCTGCAGATGTTTTACAAACAAAAACGTTAGAACCTAACCCAACTATTGCTGACATTAAAATTGAAACATATTTTTTTGTGTTCTTAACCATTAAAAACTTCCTTCCTTATATATGTATTTTTTATAGTATATCATAAATCATCAATATTTGCAATCATATTCCTTTAATTGACGGTAGAAGAATACATATAAAACTCCATAATATATTATAGACCAACATATTCATGCCCGACATTAATTCTAGGTGCCCATTTAATACAAAGTATAACAGAAGAGCTATACCTAAAAGTAAACCCAAACATTGAATAAAAGTTGAAACTTTTGCTGTGTTTTGTGCTCTTGCTGCCAAATTTACAGCAGAAGCCAAACCAAATAATCTATCCTCTAATATAATCTCCGCCGGAGCACTTTCGAGTACCATATCCTCTTCTTTTAACAGTCCGTTCGCAAATTGCGGCACAAGTTCAAATAATTCTTGATCTAAATTATAAAGAGTTATTATATTATCTGCAGAAAGTGTTGCGTCGTTAGTGGTTAATAAAATAACTATTTTATTTTTCTGCAGGTTGCTTAATGCCCTTTTTGCTTTTAAAAGCGGTTTGTGTCCAATAATAAACATCGCTAGCAAAGCTCCGTCTAAAGCAATATAAAGTGCTCTAGAAACAATTTCGCCTGGTTCATTTTGCAAATGCATCTTTTCAAACTCTCTAGAGGGTGTTCGTACTCCATGATTTATCATAAGCCCTCTGGTACCAAACAAGATGCGTTTATTTTGCCACCAGCCAGAAAATCCCATATCTCCTTCAATATTCAAACTTTCTACATCTTCAAGCATGTCTTCATGGGCAAGCATTTTGATAAACAAAGAGGCTATCTCAACTTTTGCAGCCTTTAAAATACTAGCTGTTCCTAATATTGCCAGGTCTACATCGCTTTCTTTAAAAAGTTCCATATTAAGAAGTTGCATATGCGTTGGAGCTAATATATCTTCACTCCTAACAACAACACGCTCAACATTTTTTAAGGTATCTAAATCGTTAAGTGAATAAATTCCAGCTCCTGCCTTTTTTAAACGCTTAGAAAGTGAAAGTAAAAACATGTTAGATGAAAGGTTTCCAAGCATTGGTGCAGATATAATTAAAAGCCCCGCCAAAGCCGTTTCTATAAATATCCAGCTGCTCTTTTTAAACAATAAATACCCCAACATTGCAACTGCTAACACAATAACACACGGTGAAATATAGCGGCTTATTTTATCAAAGTAACTTGGTTTTTCTAGTTTATCTAGCACTCCATTAAATTCTTTTACCGGCACAGGCAGGCAAATATTGGAATTTTCTTGCCCCATAATATAATCTAGCCGGTTGGCAGGTTCAGATGCAATCTTTTTTATTGTAAATTTTTTATCTCTCTGCAAAATTAACGTATTTTGGCAAGCTATTTTTAACCGAATATATTTATTAAATTGAAAACAAACTAAAACAGCAGCTACCACAACGCCATACATATTATTCCATTTCTGTGCAATTAAATACGGGGTTGTTACTGCAAAACCGATTTGAACGCCTGCTCCCACCACCGCAAGGCTTATTAAACTATTGCAGTTTGCTTTAAACTTTAATAGGTGAGAAAATCCATCTAAAATTATATCTGAACTTAAAATAACCGAGATAATTAAAAAAGCGGCTTCAACAAGTGCTGAACTGACCTGGCTTGGGATGATCTGCAAAAATGTTGGTAATCTCTCCACCATTGTATTTACCAAAAACAGCCAAAATAAAACAACAAAAGAACCTGTGCTAAGTATTAATTCCCAAAATACTGTTTTTCTTTTGTTATTTAATTCTTTTTCTATATAATTTATATCATCTTGGTTTTGTTCGTTTTCGCTTTCTTTATATGTATCTGCAATTTTAAAATCATTCAATGCTTCGTTTAGCATATCATCGTTTTCGATGTTTATATTACTGTTTTGCACAAATTCATCTGCCACTGTTTCTCTTTTTAATTGCAGTGTTTCTTTTGTTGTTGCTGAGATTTCGGCTGCTTCTACATTTGTTTTTTTATCAAAGTCTAAATCTGAATTTAAATTAAATGGAATATCTAACCTAGTTGGTTCTGTCTTAGCTTCTATGTTCTGTTCCTGTTTAGGCCCAGAAAAGTCTTTACTTTTTTTTATGTTGCGTAATCTAACCTCTTCGAGGATCTCATCTACGCTGAATTTATTATTGTTCATGAAAGCTCCCCTTTAATTTAAACATTGCTTAGTGACCTCTGCTATAATCACTCCTGCCGCTACAGATGCATTTAAAGAAAGCGGTTTGCCCGGCATTGGTATTGAAATTAAAAAATCACTCTTTTGCCTAACCAAATGACTTACGCCTTTACCTTCCGCTCCAATCACAATTGCTAAATCGGCAGAAAATTTTGTTTTAAAAACATTCTCTCCGTTAAAATCCGCTGCATAAACCCAAATGTTATTTTTCTTTAAAAATTCAATCGCTTGAACGATATTATTAACCATAACAATTGGCAGGTGTTCGCAGCCACCCGATGCAATTTTTAAAACACTTGGAGTTACGTGAACACTTCGATTCTTTGGAATTATAACACAGGTTATACCAAACACACAGCCTGTTCTAATTATTGCTCCTAAATTATGTGGGTCCTGTAGATGGTCTAAAATAACAGCAAAAAATCTTTTATTACTATTTTTTGTTCTGTTCACAATCTCTTCTAACTCTGCATATTTGAATTCATCTAAAAAAGCTACCACACCTTGATGGTTGCCTTTGTAAAGTTTATTTATCTCGTTATATTCAACTGCTTTTATTTTTATCTTTGCTTGCCTTGCCGCAGTTAGTAATATGTTCAAACTTTGCTCTTTAGATTTTAAAAACATGATCTCTTTTATTTTAGAACCAGAAATAATAGCTTCATACACAGAATGTTTGCCAGCAATAAGCATTTGTTCTTTCATAGTTTATCGTTTACCGAAAATACATATTTATGATTTAAGAACTCATCTACAGCTAAACTAACCGGTTTTGCATCATCCTGTTTTACCCTAATATCTAAACCGTCATAAATCTCTCTTGCTCTTTTTGCAATACCTACTACAATAAAATAATAACTATATTCAGAGTTATTTAATTTATTCATGTCTATTTGAATCATATTTTCTACCCCTTTATACTTACGCTAGATCTATTTATAATATCGATAATTTTTTTAGCCACTAAGCCAACATCATCGTTAGTTAATAAAATGTCAAATTTTTCGGCCTGTATCATCTCCCAACGTGCTACTTGCATTCGTTGTTCTACTTCTTCTGGGCCCTCGGTCCCACGGTATATAAGCCTTTTTTTAAGCTCTGCAAAAGACGGTGATTTTAGAAAAATCAACAAAGCCTGTGGGTACATTTTTTTTACGTTTAATGCCCCTTTTACCTCAATCTCTAGAATCACATTGAATCCTGCTTCTAAATTTTTTTCTGTATATTCATAAGGAGTACCATAGTAGTTGCCGTTATACTGCTCATATTCTAACATCTGTTTATTTCGGATCTTATCTTCAAATTCCTGCTTAGTAATAAAATAATAGTGTTGACCGTTCACCTCTCCTGTTCGTGGCTTTCTGGTTGTTGCGGAAATTGAAACTCGGCAATTTTTTTGTAATCTTATAATTTCGCGCACAACAGTACCTTTTCCCACTCCCGAGGGACCCGCTATAACAATTAACTTGCCACGCAAAAGTGTTCACTCCTCAAATAAAAAGCTTTTTAAAAATTTTGCTTGTATTAATCGTAATTGCATATTGTTTTAATTGTTGACTTCTACATTGTCTTTGCGTGGAATACTGATGTATTCAACTTGGTAGTCCTGAACTTTGCCCATACCTAATTTAATAGCTTGTTCTTCTATATTATGTGTGCTCATTTTGTCCACCAATTGTGAGCGTGTGCGTAATTCTTCCCTTTCTGAATTTTCTAACTTCTTCGTTTCCTGATTAATTTGCTCCGTAAGTTCTGTTAGTTGAACTCTTAAAAAAAGTGAAACTAGAATAAGCACTACCGATACAGCACTTAAAACAAATAAAAATTTAAAATTACTATTTGTTTTTATTGTTTTTTCGTTCGTAATTACTCTAAATTCAACTTGTTCGCGCTTTAATTGACGCGCTGAACTCAATCTACTCAATCATAAAACTCCTTTCTTGCCACAAAATATTCAAAACAAATTGCATTCAAAAGTGTAACAACGTTTAAATCAAAAACGTTTTTTAATAAACCATAATTTATTAATCAAGTATATGTTATATAATTTTAGGTCAACATTTTTCTAGGATTCTAAGCTTAGCACTTTTTGCCCGTTTATTTTGTTCTATTTCTTCTTCACTCGGAAGTATAGGATGTTTTGTAACTAAAGCAGCCGTAATTTTGCCACCACAAACACACACAGGAAAATCTTTAGGGCAAATACACCCTCCCACAAATTGGCGAAACATATTTTTTACAATACGGTCTTCTAAAGAATGAAATGTAATAACCGAAATTCTGCCACCCGGCTGCAATGCTTCAAACCCAGCTTGCAAGCCTTCTTTTAAAGACTCTAGTTCACGATTCACCTCAATGCGGATAGCCTGAAAAATTCGCTTAGAGGAATGCCCTCGTGTTTTTTTAGCAAACTGAGGTATGCTCTCTTCTATTATAGTGTTCAGTTCGTTAGTTGTTTCTATCAATTTACTTTTGCGTGCCGCTTCTATATGTTTGGCTATTTGAAATGCAAATTTTTCTTCACCATATTCTTTAAAAATACGTGTCAGTTCTTCTGCAGAATAAGTATTCACTATATCTTTTGCGGATTTACCTGTTTTTTCCATTCTCATGTCTAAGTATGCCGCCTTATTATAGCAAAACCCTCTATCTACGTTATCTATCTGATACGATGAAAGCCCCAGATCCATAATAATACCAGCAACTTCTAAAATGCCTAAATGTTGTAAAACTGCTATTAAACCAGCAAAGTTTGCTTGAACTACTTTAACATTGCTGTCATTGCAAAATCGCTGCGATAAAACCTCACAAGCGTCTGGATCTCTATCTAATATAATAAGCCGGCCGCTGTCAGCAAGTTGTTTTAAAATTAAACTCGAATGCCCTCCACCTCCGCCAGTTGCATCTACATAAACCTGGCCTGGAATAACATTCAGGCCTTCAACTGCTTCTGTTTGCAGAACACTTTTGTGAAAAAATTGCAATTTTATTTTCTTCCTTTAAAAACTACTATGGTGGACAATAAAGGGCTCGAACCTTTGACCCTCCGCACGTGAAGCGGATGCTCTACCAACTGAGCTAATTGTCCACATACACAATATGTTTATAATAAATTACCGAATTTTTACCAATAAAAATATGCTAGATTTTCTATCGTCTATTTTATCACATAAAAAAATTAAATGCAATAGATTTGTCGCAAAAAATATAAATCTTATTTATTTTTTTAATAAAAAAACACATGACTTATTTTATGTGTTTGCCACAGCAAAAAACACGCGTAAAAAACACGTGTTTTTTGCCTCGTTTACACATTTTAGTCATTGTTAAAATTATTTAATTTATTTGTTAAATGTATAAAGAAATCATCATCGCCAGAGCTAGAGTTGTTAAACAAACCGTTCTTATCCCTATTATCTTTAACGTTCAGCTTTCCATTCTCTGGTTTTTCGAACTTAGTTGCAATTACCGTTATTTCTACTTCATCTTTCATTCTATCGTCAAATGTTACACCCCAGAAAATCTTGGCGCTTGGATGTGCAGCCTCTTTGATCATTGAGTTGGCAAGCGCTGTTTCAGAAAGACCAATATCTGGCGAAGCAACAAAATTAACCAGCAATGCTTTTGCGCCATCAATAGATGTTTCGAGCAATGGACTAGAGATTGCCATTTCAACTGCTTCACGTGCTTTATCTTTTCCTGAACCTTTCCCAACACCCATATGAGCATCACCAGCATCCTGCATAACCGCAGCAAGATCAGCAAAATCCAAGTTAATAAGGCCGGTATCTGTTACAATTTTAGATATACACATTGTACCTTGTTTAAGAATATTATCTGCTGCTTTAAACGCATTTGCCAATGTTAAATTGGCATCTGGCAAAAGGCTTAATCTATCATTAGGGATAACCAACAAAGAGTCTACATGCTGGCGAAGCTCTAAAATTCCCATCTCAGCCTGTTCCATTCTATCTCTGCCTTCAAATTCAAACGGCTTAGTAACAATAGCAACTGTTAAAATACCCTGCTCTTTTGCTATCTCTGCTACAATTGGAGCTGCACCTGTACCTGTGCCGCCACCCATCCCAGCAGTAATAAAAATCATTTGAGCACCACGTAATGCTGCTTCTATTTCATCTCTGCTTTCTTCCGCCGCTTTTTGGCCGCGTTCTGGGTTGCCTCCGGCTCCTCTGCCTTTGGTTGATTTCTCTCCAATTACAATTTTTACATCTGCAAGAGATCTTTTTAATGCCTGGCGGTCTGTGTTAATTGCTAAAAATTGTATATCACCATCTCTTATGACTTCAGTGCCTTCTTCTAACTTGTTCACAATACCACTGTCTATCATTCTATTAACAGCATTGCCGCCGCCGCCACCTACTCCAACAATCTTTAATGCAACAATGTCTTCATTTAATTTTGCATCTTTACTTACCGACATACTCACCCATGGCCTCCTTAAAACATTTTATATACAATTATTTGTCCCATTCCTTTAACAACCATAATATTTTAATTCTTATCGATTTTTTTGTTCTCCCCATCGCTAGATTCGCTTTCTTTTGTGTCTTGGACTTTTTCATCTTTATCAACTACTTTAATTTTATCTTCAATCGGACGCCAAATTACCTGTGGCGGTTGTCCTCGGCGTGAAGTAATTAGAGTTGTTAGATCAATTTCACTTCGCACATGTTCATCCATGCTTCCATTAAACATTGCCGCTAAAAAGCGCATTTTGTAATCCAGCTGTTCTAAACTCCCAAATTCAACTTTTATGTTGTTTTTCTCTCCACAATAGAGTACTATATTTTGTATATCGTTAAGATCATAAGTTCTTACATTACGAATTTTCGCTTTCTTAGCACTATTGCGTAGCTCTGTAAAGGTTTTTAGCTTGTTTTTTACCGATTTTTCTGTAATTGTTCTGCCAATAACAGGGTTATTCACCTTTACATTTAATATTATATCTAAATCTTTCGGAATTGTCAAAGAATTTTTTTTCAAAATTTTACCTTTTTCACTCAAAATTATATATTTCCCTTTAAATTCTAGCGCAAAATCAGGCTTTGCTTTGTGCATTAAAAATAAAATAGTATTTGGCAATTTTCTTTTTATTTTCGTATTTTCTGCATATAGCAATTTATCATCTATTTTTTTTGCAATATTGTTGAAATTATAACTAAAAATATTCTCCCCTTTTTTTACCCCACTAACTTTTATTATTGTAGCATCACTGTATGGTTTTTCTCCTTTAATTATAATGTTGTCGATTTTAAAAAATACGCCAAGTGAAAAATATACACAAACCAGTAAAGCAAATAAGGTTACCAGAAGTATACCAAAACGTATTATTACTCTGCGTCTTCTCCTTCGCCTTCTAAGAGCATTCCGCCTTGCTTTCTTTGCTATATAATCACTCTCAAAATTTGTTCTTGTTGGCATAAAACACCATCTGCTTTTATTTTTATTTATTTGCCACTTCTCTCAAAATACTATAAATAAGTTCTGCAGAATCTTTAATATGCATTAGTTTTATTCTCTCTGCCATTTTGGAAAGTGTTTCCGGACTATTTAATAATTCATCTATAGTTTTCACTAAAACATTCCCATTTAAAGTCCTGTCATCTAGCATTATCCCTGCACCATTTTCTACAAGCACCTGAGCATTAAAAAATTGGTGGTTCCCTGTTACATTTGGCGAAGGAATAAAAATTGCCGGTTTGCCTACAGCTTGCAGTTCGGCAATAGAAATTGCTCCTGCACGTGAGATTACAATGTCTGCCGCGTTAATTACACATGGCATGTTATATATATACTCTTGAATTATAATATTATTATGTTTTTCAAAATCAAAATTATGCGACTTCAAGTATTCTATGAATCTGTTATAATTTTTAGCCCCAGTCGCATGTATTAATCTAATTTTATTCATCTCTTTATAACTCAACAATAAATCTGCAACTGCTCTATTAATTCTTTCTGCGCCCAGGCTTCCGCCATAAGAAACAATACAAAATTCATCTTGTGTCCAGCCTAGTTTTTCTCTTGCTTCTTGTTTAGAATATGCTCCAAATTCGGAATTTACCGGGTTCCCTACAACTCGTAAAATGCGATTAACCTTTCGTTTAAACTTACTCTTACAATTGTTCGATGGTAATAAAAGTGCATTTACTCTATTACCAAAAAGCTTTGTGGTAAGACCCGGTTTTTCATTTTGCTCATGCATTACCACTTTAATTTTTAAACTTAACGCTTCTCGCACAACAGGAGCACTAACATACCCGCCTGTAGCAAAAACCACATCCGGAGCAAAAACTTTCAAAATATTCTTCGACTCACGTATGGTTTTTATATATTCTTTAATAGCTTTGTGATTCTTCTTTAACGATGCCAAAGAAAAATCTCTGCTGAGACCGGAAACTTGTATGCCTCTAAACCGCACTCCTGCACATTTTACCAAGTCTTCTTCCATTTCGCCAGCTCTGCCAATATATACTACCACATCATCGTCTTTATGTTTTTTTATTTGTTCAAAAACTGCAAGTGCTGAATTAATATGTCCGGCTGTACCGCCTCCTGTTAATACTACTCTCATATCTTTTATATCTCCTTTAGAAAAAAATTAAACTAAATAACGCCGTTCAGTGCCACCAAACTTACTCACAGAAAGTACAAAGCCCATCTCTGCTAACAACATCATAAGCAATGTGCCTCCATAGCTAAAAAACGGCATACTAATCCCCGTGTTAGGGACTGTGTTTGTAACAACTGCAATATTTAGCAAAGTCTGTGTGGCTAACTGAACCATAATTCCAACCACTATCATAAAACCAAATTTGTCATGAGTTCTTTGCGCTATTCTAATTCCGCGGTAAAATAAAGCTGCAAACACTAATATTATTGCCACAGCACCAATAAGTCCCACTTCTTCACATACCACCGAAAATACAAAATCATTTTGAGCTTCTGGCAAATAAAGCTGTTTCTGCTTACTATTGCCTACACCCACACCAAAAATTCCACCTGCACCTATAGCATATAAAGATTGTATGGTTTGGTATCCTTTGCCCTGTGGGTCTGCAAAAGGGTCCAACCAATAACTAACTCGTGAAGCCGCATAGTTTGCAATTCCAGGGGTAAATATTACAAACAATACCACAAACACAATAAATGCTCCACCAACTGCGAACCAAAATAAATTTGTACCGCCAACAAACATCATTATAGTTCCAATTATAAAAATTAATACTGTGCCTGAAATATGTGGTTCTAAAAGCATTAACCCTGCAACAACAAGCATAAAACCAATTAATTTTGTAACGCCAAATTTAAAAGTATTCATCCGCTTTTCATTAATTGTTATATATTTTGCGAAAATTATTATAATTGCAAGTTTAGCAACTTCAGATGGTTGAAACGTTACTGGCCCCAAAGCAAGCCAACGCCTAGCCCCGTTAATCGGGTGCATAAATAAAACCAGTCCCAACAAAACCACTGCAAAACCATAAAATAGCTCGGCATACTTAAATAGAATTTTGTAGTCTATATTTCCTACTACAAACATTGCAACAACGCCAATAATTGCAAATATAAGTTGCCGAATTATAAAATGCCAGCTGTTTTCAAACTGATAATAACTAACCACATAACTTGCCGAACATAATGAAATCAGCCCAATAGCCAGTAGCACTAACACAAGACCAGAAAATGTACTATCAATTTTCTTTTTTTTAGGAGTCATTTGTCTTTTCATAAGCAAATTTGCCTTCTTTATATATAAAAATTATTTTGTTCCAAAGATTCTATCCCCTGCATCGCCAAGTCCTGGTTTAATGTAGCCATGCGAATTTAGTGAATCATCTAAAGAAGCTGTGTAAATTTCCACATCTCGGTGCACCTTTTCTAAAGCAGCAACCCCTTCTGGCGCTGCAATTATACAAACAAATTTAATCTGTTTTGCCCCTCTAGCTTTAATTTGTGATATTGCTTCAATTGCAGAGCCACCTGTGGCAAGCATTGGATCTACCACCATAACCTCACGTTCGTTTATATCTTTTGGCAGCTTACAATAATATTCAATAGGTTTAAGTGTTTTTGGGTCTCTATAAAGACCAATATGTCCCACTTTGGCCGTGGGTATTAAATTTAAAATGCCACCAACCATACCCTCTCCGGCTCTTAAAATGGAAACCACTGCCAAATTTCTGCCGCAAAGTGTAAAGCCTTTGGTTTTTTCCAGTGGCGTCTCCACTTCTATCTCTTTTAGCTGCAAATTACGAGTAGCTTCATAGCACAAAAGCATTGCCACTTCCTCTATTAACTCTTTAAATTGTTTTGTGCCTGTGTTTTTATCTCTTAAAATAGTAAGCTTATGCTTAATCAACGGATGATCTGATATAAACAAAATTATCATTTCCTTCCTCTAATATTTTTTAAATTTATAACTCTTCAGCTTTTACTTTGTTTTTTTAGGAATATCTATTTGGGGTGGTTTTAAATATTCCGGCATAGTCTCCCCTGCTGTATGCCAATATCTTGCATTAAAAGCCAACCTGCAAACCGAAACTGCTGACGGCAACACTAAGTCCTCCTTTAATATAAAAGTGCAATCATCAGAACAAATTAAATTTGCTGCACTCCCAACTAAAACCACTGATTTGTTCAACTCATTTGATAATTTCTTTAAATCTTCTTTTAATACATTAATATTCACGGTTCTATCTTGCCATTTACGTAAAAGCTTGCCTGTTTCATCATACTCAAAAAGACCGGCATATACATTACTACACCTCGCGTCAAGCACTGCACAAATAAGCCTGTTAAAATAAGCGTTAAAACAGATATTATAAGCCAAGGCCTCTAATGTTGGCACAACGGCTACTGGTTTATGCCCAGCTACTGCAAAACCTTTTGCAACAGCCAGTCCAATTCTAAGCCCAGTGAATGAACCGGGGCCGGAAGAAACAGCAAAAACATCAATAGAATTAATGTCGGTTTTAGTAAAATTAAGCAATGATATAACCATGGGCATTAGAGTTTTGCTATGAACAATCGCAGTATTTGTGGTGATCTGCCCTAAAGTCTTTTCTTCTTCCTGTAGCGCAACCGAAGTAGTACCTGTGGCAGTTTCTATACCTAATATTTTCATACAATCCCCCTAAATATCTAAGCCATAAACTTTAATCTCGCGCTTTTCATTTCCTAACTTCGTTATTTGTACATCAATTCGTTGTTCCGGCAAATATTCCAACACATTGCTGCCCCATTCAATTATTAAGATCGCTTGTTGTGACACAAAGTCAAAAAATCCTGTGGATTCCAAATCAAAAAAGCTTTTAACTCTATACATGTCAAAATGGTAGATCTTAAATTTACTACCATCATATATATTCATCAGTGCAAACGTCGGGCTTGTCACCAACTCAGTTGACCCCAAACCCATAGCCAACCCTCTGGCAAAACATGTTTTGCCAGCTCCCAGCTCACCTTCTAATGTAATGACTGTTGGCTGTTTCAGTTTTTGCCCAATAGCTTTTGCAATTTCTATAGTCTCTTGCGGAGAATTTGAAATCAATTTGTTTACCTTCTTTTAGGAATTAGCTTCATTTACAATTTATTAAAGTTAAAGTAGATTATAAAAATAATAAATTAGCTATTTATTATAATAACACAAAAATAAATAAATTGCAATTTTCTTCTATATTTATTAAATTGCTCAGCATATGGCTATATTAAATTTCTGTTTTCTCTAATATTTTTATTGTTTTTCTTAAAACTTTATGCATCTTTATGTTTAAAGTTTTCTACTAATTTGACCTTTTCCAGTTTTTAAATTGTTCTTACTTATTTTATAAAATATTTTTTGCTAATTTAATTTTTATTATTTTAGCTTTTTATAATTTTATAACTTTAATTATACAAAATAAACACAAGTATATTTAACATCGAATTTTTATCTTATTTACATAAATTTCATTATTTTTTTGGAAATGTAATTAAACCTTATGCTATAATTCATATCAAGTAAATATTAATTTAGGAGATGATAATAAAATGAACAACGTAGAGTTCTCTGCTCTTTCTTTAGAAGAGTTATTTTCAATAAACGGTGGCAGTAGTCAGGCAATCGAGTTTTCTCGAAAAATGGCAGAGGAAGAGAAAAAAATAGCCAAGCAAGTTAGCCAAAGTCCACAACAAAGCGGCAGGGGAGTAGCTTACTCCCAAGCTGTAGGTAGAGCTGAAAAGACCGTATCCCAAAAGATAACAGCCGGAAAGAAAAAGAAACCGAAGTAATTAACAAAAAACAAACTATCCTAGGCTATAGCCTAGGATAGTTTGTTTTTTGTTAATAAGTTATAAACCTTTTCTAAACCATGAACTTAGTGCTGTCATGATTTTGTTGAATAGCAGATGGAAGACTCTTTAATTTAACTATCATTTTTAAATAACATTGCTTTAATAGGTATAATTTTAATAAAATAAAACAGTTGCTTGAATTATTGCAACTAAAATTTTAAATTCACATATTTTTGTCAAGACTTTTAACATAATAATTTTAAAAGGAGAACTAAAATATGAATATGAAAATCTTTCAAAAAGCTAAAAATAAAACTGTCCCACAAATTTGTACTCAAACTAGCCCTTCAAACGCTTCCGTTTTCACAGACATAGAATCAGATGGTTTAACTCAACTGGCTCTAAAAAACTATAAAACAATCAGGGATTCTATTCCTATTGTAGATGCAAGCCATAAGTAAAATCATTAGATTAATTGGCGGTTTCAAAATCGATACCGCAAACCCTATTATTTCCAAGCGGGTTAATAATTTTTTAGATAATGTTGTAATTGTAGGTAATGGCAATGGTATAAACAATTTTATAAGCTGCTATTTAGATAGTTTGCTAACATATGGCAACGCTATAGGTGAAATTGTTTTAGATTCAAATAATTCAGATATACTGGCTTTATTAAACGTCAACGCTGCTAAAATTCAAGCCAAACGTAGCTCCGATTCAATTTCAACTGAATTTTGGCTAAATTCCAACTCACTATCACCTCAAAAAATTAAATGTCCGCAACTACTATTATTTTCGGCACTAAATCCATCAGCCGGAGAAGTAAATGGTAATTCATTAATTAAAGGCTTACAGTTAGTTGGTAATATTTTAATGAAAATATATACTGCAATTGGTTCTAATTTCGATAGAATTGGTAATGTTAGATTTGCTGTTAATTATAAACCAGACCCAAGCGTAGAGATCGATTCTGTACAAGAGATAGCACAAAACATTGCAACTCAGTGGGAAAAAACAATGCAGACTCCAAACGATGGCAATATACGCGATTTTGTAGCAATCGGCGATATGGAAATTAAGGTTATTGGCGCAGATAATAATGCAATAGATACCACCGTTCCAGTGCGCCAGATGCTTGAGCAGATTGTAGCTAAATTAAGTATTCCTCCATTTTTATTAGGTCTTAATTGGTCAACCACAGAACGCATGAGCAAACAACAATGCGAGATTTTAATTAGCGAGATTCAAAGCTATCGCCGAATCTTATCTCCTATAATCAACAAAATTGTAAGATTGTGGTTAAGGTTGCACGATTTCGAATCTGATTTTTCTATAGTTTGGGAGAAAATTAACCTTCAAGATGAAGTTTCACAGGCTCGTGCACAACTCATGTTTAATCAGGCAAAGCGTCTAGAAGCTAACTAAAATAGTCATCAATCAAAGCTCCATTAATTTTATTTGTTTCAAATCTAAAAATCAATAAATATCCGCCAGTATAGTTTGGCGGATATTATTTTTCTATTAAAAAAGCTATCGTCTTTAATTCTTTATACTTTTTGAAAAACTTTGTAATTTATAATAATTTATCGCAGTAAATACTTAATTCACATGTCAAACAACGCGGTTTGCGTGCCACACATACTTCTCTGCCAAAAAACACCAAACGGTGGCAAAAATCTGTAGATTCCTCTGGAGGTAGTAATAATCTTAGCTCCTTTTCAACCTTAGTCGGTGCTGTTGTTTTGCAAATTCCCACACGGTTCATAATCCTAATACAATGGGTATCACAAACAACCGACGGCTTCTTAAAGACATCACCAATAATTAAATTTGCGGTTTTGCGCCCTATCCCCGGTAACTTTTGTAAAGTTTCAATATCGCTAGGCAGTTCTCCTCCAAAATCTTTAATTATCATCGCGCAACTGCCAATAATATCCCTCGCCTTCATTCTAAATAGCCCGCACGGTTTAATTATCTCCTCAATTTCTTCAACTTTGGCATTGGCAAACGATTCAAGGGTTTTATATTTAGCAAATAACTCACGTGTAACCATATTTACCCTCTCATCTTTGCATTGAGAAGAAAGTCGGCCAGCAATCATCAATTCATAACCCGACTTATATTTGAGCATACATTTAATTTCTGGATATCTTTTTTTTAAAACAGAAATTATTTTCAAGACTTTTTCTTTTCGTTTCATTTTAACTTCCTTGCTTTGCTTTCCTGTTCTTATACCAAAGCATTACCCCTGCGCACATAAATAATAAAAGAGAAACCACCTGAGATATTCTAAAACTACCGAGCATTAAACTGTCTGTTCTAAGACCTTCTATAAAAAACCTCCCAAAACTATACCATAAAACATAAATTGCAAATAATTCCCCATCAAACTTTTTATGTTTAGAATAAGTAGTAATAAAAATAAAACCTAACAAGCACCAAACCGACTCATAAAGAAAACACGGATGTACCGGCAAATCTGGATTAACACCAATACCCGTAGCTTGCAAAGCTCCCAGCATTCTTTTAATTGGTAAACTTGTCATTCCCCACGGTAGGTTTGTATTATAGCCAAAAGCTTCCATATTAAAAAAATTCCCCCAGCGGCCAATCGCTTGTGCTACCATTACCCCGCCCGCCATAAGATCAAGTAGCGGCAATAGCTTAACATTTTTTGCTCTGGCGGCAACAGCCAGAGCAAGACTACCACCAATTAATCCACCATAAATAGCAATGCCGCCATTTCTGATGTTTATAGCTTCAAAAAACGTGTGAATGTTTTTATGATTAAAAATAATATAATATAATCTGGCACCAATAACTCCGCCAACAATAGCCCAAGTAATAATAGAAGTCAGCGCATCCGCATTAATGTTAAAACGCTTTGCACGTAAAAATACATAACAAAGTGCAACAATCATTGCACACATAACAATAATTCCATACCAATAAATATCCAAACCAAAAATAGAAAAAGCTACATTACTAAACTCAAAACTAATCCCCAATTTGGGGAATAATAATTCATGCTTAAGCATTAGATTCTCTCCTTATATTTACTCTACAACCGTGCCATTTTAATTTTAAATACATTACATCCAAGCGTTACATCTTTTTCAAATTCAGCATCTTCTAAATCCTTTAAGAATTCAACTGCTAATGTTTCTTTTGCAATTTGATTACCAAACTTTAAAATAACCCCGTTTAACTTTTCAGCATCGGAACAAAGCGCTAATTTTATCCTCTGCTCCACTTTAAATCCGGCTTCTTTTCTGGCAACTTGGCAATTCCTCACAATCTCGCGGAAAAGCCCTTCCTCAATTAGTTCATCAGAAAGTGTAACATCAAGTGCTACAATAAGCTCGCTCTCCTGCGTTAACTTTAGCCCTGTTTTTGCAGCTTTATTAACCACAAATAATTCCGGTGCAAGGTCAACATCTATTCCAGAAAGCCGCACAAATTCTTTGGTTTTAATTTTCTTTATAGCTTCTGCAATCTCCTCAGCCGATGCTGCTTCTAAAGCTTGTTTAAATTCATTTACTCTAGATTTAAGTACATTTCCAGCCTCTTTAAAATTAACCGTTAAAAATTCCATCTGCAAACTTGAAGCATCTTGCAAAAGTTCTAACTTTTTTACATTCAGTTCGTCCATAATTATAGCTTCTGCTAAAGTAACTGCCTGCATTTTTTCTTGTGGCAAAACCACACTCAAACATTTAAGAGGCTGCTTTACCTTCAACTGGTTTTCATTTCTAATCTTTAATGCTAAATTAATAATCTTACGCACAAATTCGGTATCTAAAAGCAACTTTTCTTCTTCTGGCAATAACCCCTCTGATTCAACAAATTCATTAAAATGCACCGAAACTTCGGCATCTTCTTCAAACTGCCTAATTAAATTTTGCCAAATAAACTCACTCATAAACGGTATAATAGGTGCCATAACAATAATTAATTTTTTAATTGCATCATAAAGAGACGAATAAGCTGCCAATTTGTTTTCAGAGTTACCACTCTGCCAAAACCTCTTCCGGTTAATTCTAATATACCAGTTAGATATATCATCCACACAACGTTCAAATTCAGCCACCACATCCTGCGCAGAATACTCTTCAAACGCAGCTTTAGCTTTGTTCACAAACCGCTTAACCCGAGCATTTAGCCACCTGTCTGTTGCATCAAGGTTAGAATCTTCCACTTTTTTAATACACTTCTTGCCTTCAATACTTGCATAAGTATTAAAGAACACATAAATATTCCAAAAACCAAGTAACTTGCGCCTAACTTCATCACCCAAATTGAATCCAAATCTAACATCGTTTGTAATGTTAGCACCGGCAAATAAATAACGCACCACATCCGAGCCCAATTTTTCGGCAGCTTCTTCAAATTTAATCATAAAACCGGTTTTAGAAAACTTAGAACCATCTTCAGAAACCACGCTGCCATAAGCAGTTACATGTTCATAAGGTGCCTTGCCCGTTAACGTAACACTCATAAACAGCATAGAATAAAACCACAGCCGTACCTGCTCTTTCATCTCTGTAATCCACTCTGCCGGGTAATACTTATTCCAATACTCCTTATCCTCGAAATATTTTAAGGTAGAAAATGGCACAATACCCGCATCTAACCACACATCTCCAACATCCGGGATCTTTTTCACTTTTTCTCCGCATTTCGGGCAGTCAATTGTCAGTTCATCCACCCACGGCCTGTGCAAATGTGGAATTTTATCTAACCCTTTTGCACCTAAACGTTCAAGCTCTTCTTTAGAGCCTATAACTGTTACCTTACCGCAATTCGGACATTCAAAAATCGGCAGTGGTAAACCATAAAACCGCTTGCGTGAGATTCCCCAGTCGCCCATATTAGTCAGCCAATCGTTCATGCGCTTGCCCATATACGCCGGTTCCCATTTAATTGTTTCGTTAGCTGCCAGTAACTTGGGTTTAATTTCTTCTGTACAAATAAACCATTCACTTACCAACCTAAATAAAATCTCTGTTTTGCAGCGCCAACAAACTGGGTAGCTGTGAGTGATTTTTTGTGTTTTAAAAAACTTGTTTTGCTTTTTTAACTCTTCAAAAATATCTTCTGCAACAAGTTTGGCATTTTTACCGCTCAAAAAACCATAGCCTTCATAAAATATGCCACTTTCATCAACCGGGCAAATTCCTTCAATACCAAGCGGTTTGCACAGCTCAAAATCCTCCAAACCACAACCCGGTGCAATGTGAACAACCCCACTTCCCTCGTCAACAGCAACATCCTTCCACGGCAAAATTTTATGCACGCGCCCCTTTTGCACTTCAAACTCCGGAAAGAACGTTTCATATTCCAAGGAAACTAGCTCTTCCCCTTTCATCTTCCTCAAAACTTGTTTTTCGCCTTCAATATGTTTTATAGCGTTTTTGCAAAGCACAATCGGTCGCTCTAACCCTTGGCATTTAACAACAAAATATTCAAGCTCTGGATTAACTGCCAAAGCTATATTTGCAGAAAGCGTCCATGGCGTTGTCGTCCATACTAATATATCAAAATCTTTCCCTTTAACTGGCAGCTTTGCAAACACCGAAACATGCTCCACTGTTTTGTAAGAGCCTGTCATCTCATGTTCCGAAAGAGACGTTCCACACCTAGGGCACCAAGGCATTGGGCGAGCAGCTTTTTTAATCCAGCCGTTGTCTGCACAAACCTTTAAAAAATGCCAGATTGCTGTAATATTTTCATCTGTGTTAGTGTAATAAGAATTCTCCCAATCCATCCATTGTCCCAAACGTTTAGATTGCTCCGTTATGATTTTAGAATACTTGTCAACACGTTCCATACACTTAGATGTAAATCGATCTAAACCATAGTCTTCTACATCTTTTTTGTTTTTAAACCCCAGCTCTTTTTCAACTTCAACTTCCACCCAAAGCCCCTGACCATCAAATCCGCTGCAATAGTGAGATGTGTGACCTGTCATACTTTTATACCGCAAGAATACATCTTTGAGTGTTCTGCCCCAAGCATGATGCACCCCCATAGGGTTGTTTGCGGTAACAGGGCCATCTAAGAACCTAAATGGTTTTTTATTTTTGTTTTTTTCTTGCAGAGTTTTAAAACAGTTGTTTTCTTCCCAAAATTTTAAGATTTCCTGTTCCATTTCAATAAAGTTCATATTACTAATATCCTTCATTATTATTTACCTCCTCCTTGTTAATAGTTTTTTGTATATCTAAGCATAAATTTTTAAGTTTAATAAGTTCATTCATCGCTTCAATTGGTGTTAAAACATTCACATCAAGCTTCTGAACAAATTCAACTATATTAGGAGCGATCTTTTCTTCTTCCTCTGTCAATTCTGCCCCTACTATATCTTTGTGCACAGCTTTATGCTTAACTTCAAGCTCGTGCAAAATTTCAAACGCTCTGTCAATTACTTTTTTTGGTAATTTAGAAAGTCTAGAAACTTCAATTCCATAACTTTTATTTGCTGCCCCTTTTACAATTCGTTTTAAAAATACAATGTCGTTTTCTCTTTTTTTAACTGCAATATTGTAATTGTTAACCGAGTCAAAATCCGCTTCAATATCTGTTATCTCGTGGTAATGAGTAGCAAACAAAGTTTTGGCTCCGCAAATATCTTTGTCTAAAATATATTCTAAAATCGCCCTGGCAATACTCATCCCGTCATAAGTAGAGGTCCCGCGCCCTACTTCATCTAAAATAATCAAGCTTTGACTAGTGGCATTGTTTAAAATATACGCCACTTCACTCATCTCTACCATAAACGTAGATTGCCCAGACATAATATCATCGCTAGCGCCAATTCTGGTATAAATTCCATCCACAAGCCCAATATGAGCATAAGAAGCCGGAACAAAACAACCAACTTGCGCCATTAAAACAATCAAAGCAATTTGTTTCATATAAGTAGATTTCCCTGCCATATTAGGTCCTGTAATAATTGCCACTTGATTTTTATCACAGTCTAAAAAGCAGTCATTTGCCACAAAGCCACTGTTTGCTAAGGCCGCTTCAACCACCGGGTGTCTGCCATCTTTAATTTCAATCTTTCCTAATCTGTCTACAACTGGTTTAACATACCTATTTGCAATAGAAACTGAGGCAAATGAACATAAAAGATCTAAATTTGCAATTAAATCTGCTGCTTTCTGAATTCTATCTGTTTGCTTTGCCACTGCTTTAACCAGATTTGCAAATATTTCCGCCTCTAAAACCAATAATTTGTCATGAGCTGTGGTTATTTTATCTTCCAGTTCTTTTAATTCTTTGGTAATATAGCGCTCACAATTAGCTAAAGTCTGTTTTCTAATATAATCTTCTGGCACAAGTTTTGAATTTAGGTGCGAAACTTCTATAAAATAGCCAAAGACTCTGTTATACCCAATTTTTAATGTTTTAATACCTGTTCTTTCACGTTCACTCTGTTCAATTTTTGCAATATACTTCTTTGAATTTTTTAAGACATCACGCAAGCTATCCACTTCGCTGTTGTGGCCATCTTTTATTACACCAAGATCTTTAACATTTGCTGGCACTTCCTCAGAAAGCACAATATCAATTAAAGTTTGAACATCTTTTAGCACATCAAATTTTTCAAAAATCCCTTTAAGTGCCGCTGATTCAGCTCCTTTTAAATCTGCTTTTATAAACGGAAACCCTCTAAGCGCAAATTCAAAACTTCTAAGCTCTCGCGGGGTAACACTGCCAAAAACAATTTTAGTTAGCACCCGTTCAATATCAAACACGCAAGAAAGGTGTTCAGAAAGACAAAAAAGCCGCTCGTTATCATTTACTAATTCTTCCACACCATTCAACCGCTTGTTTATCACTGCCAAGTTTACAAGCGGCCGCGCTAAACATTTGCGCAATAAACGCTTGCCCATCGCAGTTCTAGTTTTATCTAAAACTCCTAACAATGACCCTCTTTTAGCTTTGGTTTGAGAGTTTTCTAATAAATCCAAATTCCTTTGTGAATTACTATCTAAATTCATAAACTGCGATTCTTGATAAAAATTGATATCGCTTAGCCTTTTTAGACCGTTCTTTTGATTCTCATAAAGATAAGAAAGTAAAGCTCCCAGAGCTCTTGACCCTTCTGTAATACTTTTAATTCCCAAATTTTCTAAGTTTTGCTCTTCAAAATGCTCACTTATAATCTTTTTAGCTTTTTGCTCATCAAATTCCCCGGCACCCAGCACATCCGCAGTACACATTAACCGCTCTTGCAAAAAAGTCATAACATAACCTAAATCTTTTACCTCAACATTTATCAAAAGTTCCTTTGGTTCAAATCTAGAAAGTTCATTTACAATTTTATACTCCAAATTTTCACCCCAAAGATCCGTAATAAACAGTTCACCAGTTGACGTATCTGCAAAACATAACCCGGCTCTTTTAAAAATCTCATCAAAAAAAAGGCAGCAAATATAGTTGTTCTTATCTTCTTTTAATATATCCGTCTCTATAATTGTGCCAGGAGTAACAACCCTAATTACTTCGCGCCGCACCAAACCCGATGCTTTTGCCGGGTCTTCTACCTGATCGCAAATAGCTACTTTAAACCCCTTGCTAACCAGTTTGGCCACATACCCTTCATAGGCATGTGCAGGCACTCCACACATTGGTGCACGTTCTTTTTGACCACAATCTTTACCTGTTAATGTAAGTTCCAGTTCCTTAGAGCAAAGTATAGCATCGTCAAAGAACATCTCATAAAAATCGCCTACTCTAAAGAACAGGATATGATTTTTATGTTTATTTTTAAATGCAAAATACTGTTGCATCATTGGTGAAAGAGCACTCATTCGTTTTCTCCTTCTTAAAATTCAAATATTTCAAAATTCTTTCAGCGTATAATACCTGTTTCTATACCAGCTTTTCAAAAAGATAAATTTTTTGTATAAATCTGAATATTATTAATTATATCCTTAAGTTAATGGCAACCAGCACAGCCGCTGCAATCACCAGCGCAACTTGCATATGCATCCGGATTCACTGTCATAGGGTCAGCTCCGTTAATAGTCTCAACCAAAATAAAATTGATATCTTTCATCAGTTTATCTAACTTCTCTTTTGCATTGTTAAAATTTTTCATATTCTCGTTATTCATAATAGATTCATAATTTTCTCTTATTTCTGCATTAATTTGCTTGATTTTTTCCTCCTCCCGCTCTTTTTGAGTCAATTCAAAGTTAAGATCTGCTTTTTTACTATTAAATTCTTCAATGCTTTTTTGCAATTCTGTGTCTTCATTCATATTTTTTTCTGCATCTTTATAACTTGTAATCAGTTCGTTGTTCTGAATTTTTTTAGCAAATTCTCTAAATAAATCTAATATTTCCATAAATTCTTCTCCTATCTAATTTTAAATTATTTGTCCCCATAAACTTCTGCGATGGGCTTTTGTAATTTTAACACGTGTAAATTCATTAACCATGCTTTCTGTCCCTTCAAACTCCACCAAAAAATTCTGGTCGCATTTGCCGACAAGAACTATTTTTCCGTTTTCAGCTTTAAAATGATCCGGTAGCACCAGTTTTTCTTTCCCTATCTGTTCCCTGTGTTTTTTTGCACCAATTTCTTCTTGTAATTTCACAAGTTCAGCAAACCACGCTTTTTTTAAAGAATTCGGCACAATATCCGGCAACTTCTCTGCGGCTGTCCCCGGCCGTTTAGAAAACAAAAACATAAATAAAAATGCAAACTCTACTTGCTTAATAAGTTCAAGTGTCTGTTCAAAATCTTGCCTTGTTTCACCCGGAAACCCCACAATTATATCACTACTAAGCGAACAACCTGGCAACTTTGCTTTAATTTTGTCAATCAGCTCCAAATATTTCTCTCTGGTATAGTTCCGGTTCATATTTTTTAAAACTTCGTTGCTCCCACTTTGAAGCGGCAGGTGTATATGCCTGCAGATTTTTTTATTTTTAGCAATAACTTCCAGTAATTCGTCAGACATATCTTTAGGGTGCGAAGTTAAAAACCTAATTCTAAAATCACCTTTAAGCTCTGCAACCATTTGCAATAATTTTGCAAAATTAATATCTTCTGCAAGCCCTTTGCCATATGAATTAACATTCTGCCCCAAAAGTAAAATTTCTTTTTTGTTCTGTGCAATTGCCTCTTTTACTTCTGCAATAATATGCTCCGGCTCCCTACTTCTTTCACGTCCTCTAACATATGGCACCACACAATAGCTGCAAAAATTATCACAGCCATACATAATAGGAATTTGGCATATCGGACCTACACTTCTTTTAACTGGCAAGCCTTCAAAAATTTCATCATTTAGTTTAGTTTGTAAAATCTTCTCTTTCTTAGTAATAACCCTAAAAATAAACTCCGGCAGCATGTGAATTAAATTTGTACCAAACACCATATTAACAAACGAAAAACGCTTTAATATTCCATCCGCTACTCCTTGCTGTTCAACCATACACCCACACACACCAATAATTAATGCTTTGTTTTTTCGCTTTAAAAGTTTTAACGCGCCAATATTGCCAAACACTCGTTCGTTTGCGGTATGCCTTACTCCACAGGTATTAAATATAATAATGTCACTTTCTGTTACATTTGCCGCTTCCGCACAACCCATTAATTCTAGTAGTCCTGCAATTCTTTCGCTGTCTGCAAAATTCTGCTGGCAACCATAAGATCTCACGAAATACTTAAGCGGCTCTCTTTTGGTATGGTTTAATTCCTGCACAAATTCAATTGCCTCTTTGCTGCACTCTGAGTTTATTTCCAAAGTAAGTCATCTCTCCCCAAAAATTCTAATCTTCTTGTTTAACAAAAAGATCTTTTCCTACGCCACACAACGGGCAACCAAAATCTTCCGGCACATCTTCCCATTTAGTTCCCGGTGCAACTCCGCTTTCTGGGCAACCAATTTCTTCATCATACACCCAATTACAAACCGTGCAAACATATTTAGCCACTTTTAATTCCTCCATTTCATAAAATAAATTTAAATATATAAACGCTTTAACTATTAATTATTATAGCACATCTAAAAAAAAACGTCTACAAACATTCTTCCATTTTATAAGCCTCTGGCAGCACTTCACCGGTTTCGGCATCAAGTATTATTCCATATAGCTTTTCTTCTGCACGTTTTATCGCTTTAACCTCTGGATTTGTTTTGGGGTGCTTGGGTACAAATACCGTACAACAATCTTCATACGGCAGAATTGAAATGTCGAATGTTTCTATTTTTTTTGCCCTTTCAATTATTTCCGTTTTATCCATCCCAATAAGCGGTCTAAAAACTGGCATAAAGCAAACTTCGTCTGTGCAGGTAATCGCTTCCATTGTTTGGCTGGCAACCTGCCCCAAACTTTCACCTGTAATAATAGCGCTTTCTCCATTTAATTTAGATATGTTTTGTGCTATTCTAAACATCATTCTTCGCAACAAAATCGTAAAAAGTTCTTCTGGGCACAATTTTTTTATAGTTTCTTGAATTTTTGTTAATTCTACGCATCTAAATTTAATTTTACCGCAATAGTTTTCTAAAATTTTAACTAGTTTCTTCACTTTGTCTTTTGCCAACTCACTAGTATAAGGCGGACTTGTAAAATGCGTGCAGCTTATATTCATTCCACGCTTTGCCATCATAAAAGCTGCCACCGGACTATCAATCCCACCAGAAAGTAAAACATTCGCGGTTTGGCAACAGCCTACCGGCATACCGCCCAAACCGAACTCTTCATTTAAATATATATAAGCACCTGGCTCTCTAATCTCAATTCCAATTCTCACTTCGGGGTTGTGCATATCTGCAACCGCTTTTGGGAATGTATTCAGCACATGGTCGCCAATTGTAGGACAAAGCGTCATAGAATCCGGTTTAAAAGTTTTATCTGCGCGCTTAGCTTCTACCTTAAAAGTTTTAAATCTGCCATATTCTTGTAGCACTGCAATACTGCAATTTTTAATTTCTTCAACAGCTTTTTCACACACATAAGCCAAAGAAAGTTTAGAAATTCCAAATACATTTTTTGCTTTGCTATACGCCGTTTCAATATCCGCCTCTGCAGATATTGCTTGAACAATAAACACAGACTGGCTCTCTTCTACTTTAAATTCGCCATAAGGTGCAATTGCCTTCTTTAAATTGGATTTTAATATTGCTTCAAACTTCTTTTTATTAAGCCCTTTTAGGGCAATTTCTCCTGGTTTTATTAAAATTACTTTTTTATAAGCCATATAGCCTCTCCTTATCTGCTAATTGCCAAAATATCACAAAAGGCCTCGTAACCGAGGCCTTAATTAAATTCTAATCCCGCCATGCCGTTTTGTCATCAAAAATAAAACCCGCAGGTTTTAAAAAACGGAAAGCACCTTGCTGCTTCATGTTCTCTTTCTATTTTTTACACTAAAAAGGGATGTGATTAAAATATTTTTACAATAATACCGCCTATTTATTATAAAAATATTAGCACTGCTACCGCAGAGCATATTTTATTAAAAGATCTACATCCACAGCAAGAGATTATTCCCAATAAATAAATGTTGGATTTATAAAGATTACAAATATCGAACACAGCAGGCATAAATCCTAATTAATTAAAAAACACTAGTTTCCGCAACCAGAACAACCTTCACAACCCTCTTCTGAACAACAATGATCCTCTCCGTCTTCATCTTCATCTACAAAATCAAAGAATTCCGAAAGCCTTTCTGTAAATAATTTAGATATTTTATCAAACTCTTCTTCATCTTCAAGTAATACTAAAGTTTCTTCACCGTTTTCTTCAATTACTTTAGCAACAACCAACTCATCGGAATCTGGAGCTTCATCGTCATCATTATCTTGTGCTTCTTCGGTAGAAAGCATAGCAAGATATTGAATCCCGTTTTCTGTTAGCTCATCAATAATTTCAAATTCATATTCTTTGCCGTTTTCATCAACAAACACAACCAAATCAGATTCTTCTTCGTTAAAGTCCTCTCTTTTATTCTCTTCCACACTATCATCCTTTCGTGTTACTAAAACTTTTTAATAAAAATATACTACCACAAAATTTATAATAACGCAACCCTTAAATTCAATATCTGCATCAAATGCCAAAATAATAAAACTTGGCACCCCCAACAGGACTCGAACCTGTAATCTTCCCTTAGGAGGGGAAAGTTATATCCCTTTAACTATGGGGGCTTCTTTATTTATTCTAACATATTTCACGGTGTTTTTGCAAGTCCCTTTTTAGAACAAACAATTAAATATTTGATTATAATAAAAATATATGCTAAAATTAACATAAAATCAAACTGAATTATAAAGGAGTTGCAGATTATGGTAACAAAATCTCGCTCGTTAACTTTAAATAAGCTCTTTTCGTTATTAATTAAACTTATTGGCTTAACTTTAAGCGGTCTTATGCTATACATACTCTTTAGACGTAATGCTCTTGTTAAATCTGCCCCTTCTAAACCTAAGCAAACAAAACAGATAAATCCGCAACCAGTAATAATAAATACCAAAAGTTCTCAACCTGAGCAAATTGATCTCTCTGGCTGGCAATATATTTTAGTGAATTATGATCATCCTGTTACACAAGAATTTATAGATAATTTAAAGCTTGTCAACACTCCAGAGGGTTATGGACCACAGCTGAAGGTTGACGAACGTATTTATTCACAACTAGAGCAAATGCTTTCTGCGGCTAAAGCAGACGGTGTGGAATTATATATCTGCTCGGCGTTTCGCTCAGTTGATTATCAAACAAAACTCTTTAATAATAAGGTAAACGAACAATTAAACTGTGACCTTTCTAAAGAACAAGCTATAGAAGAAGCTGCCTCTTGGGTTGCCAAACCCGGTTGCAGTGAACATCACACCGGGCTTGCATTAGATATCGTTGCGCCTAGCCACCAAATTTTAGATGATGATTTTGAAACTACCGATGCATTTGCCTGGCTTTACAAAAACTCACCCAAATACGGTTTTATATTGCGCTACCCTAAGAACAAAAAAGATATTACACACGTGAACTATGAGCCTTGGCATTTTAGATTTGTGGGAGATAAAGCTCAAGAAATCACAGATTCCGGACTTTGTTTGGAAGAATATTTTTCTAAAATTAAACAAATTTAAAATATTATTCTTTTTATAAATTAACACCGAATTTTTCACAGTTGTGCCAAGGAATTTTCACTTCTAAAAAGTTTTCAACATTTGTTCCACGTGGAACAAAATTAAAAATTTGTTGTAATAAAGCCGCAAAATCCACTTTTTTTGTACATTTTTGAAAATTTAAATTTTTTGTGTCTCTTTAGTTAGATTAATAATCAAAGAAAAAAGCCAGCTTGTGTTATAAGCTGGCTTTTAATTTATTAACTAAATTTAAGAATTAGTTTTCTTCGTTTCTTTTAGAAAAGCATTCGCTGCAATAAACAGGACGCCCCTCGCTTGGTTTAAAAGGAACTTTAGCTTCTGCTCCGCAAGCAGCGCAAGCAGCAACATACATTTCTCTTCTTGCGTTATTATTCCTCTTTTTAGCGTCACGGCATGCTTTGCATCTCTGTGGCTCGTTAACAAATCCTTTCTCTGCAAAGAATTCTTGCTCACCTGCTGTAAACACAAATTCAGCTCCGCAATCTTTGCACACTAATGTTTTGTCTTCGTACATAAAAACATCTCTCCCATAATTGATAAAATTTGCCCGCCAACAGAATCCGCAACGTAATCTTAAAAACAAACTACACGCCTATTGAGTTTGGGGCCTGCTAAGTAAAGCCCATAAATATAGCTTCACTTATTTTTATTATACAATAACAAAATTTAAAAGTCAAGCTTTTTAAATTTTAATTCGACTTCATTTGTTCACATTATTAGAAAATACTTCACAATAATATATAAACTTATATTCTAAGCCGTTCTTAAAATAAACTCTGGGCACACGTCTGCCCAATTCGCAAACAATTTCATTAGTAATTGTCCCGGCTTCTTTAGCCAAAACATTAACGTTGCATACACTATGATCGCCAAAAATAGTAACCTCATCACCCACATTTGCGTTTTTGCAATCTGTTAAATCTATCATCATCTGATCCATACAGATATTGCCAATTATAGGCACAAGTTTGTTCTCACACAGCACACAGCACCTTTGCACAATTAGAAAAGTTGCGTCTCAGACCATCTGCATAACCAATAGAAACTACTCCGATTTTTGTTTGCTTTGTAGTTTTATATGTTCTTTCGTAGCTAACAAACTGATTAGCCGGCAGTGATTTTATTGATGTAATAACCGATTTAAGTGTCATTACCGGAACCCAAGTTCTGCCATCGTTCCAATGTTTTTCTGGCAGGCCATAAAGTATAATGCCAGGCCGCACCATATCTAAGTGCATATGTTTAAAGTTAACCGTGCCCGATGAATTGCAGCAGTGCCGTAGCACAACATCAATACCCTTATCTTTTAAAAAATCACATACCGCCATAAATGTTTTAAACTGCTCATTTGTGTAGCAAACTGCCTCCTGCGTTATTTGATCTGCTGAAGATAAATGGGTAAGAATCCCTTCAAATTCTAAGTTTGGCAGAGAATATACTTTAAGCAATTCCTCATATTCTAGTTTGGTGCTAACTCTAAAGCCCAAACGGTTCATGCCAGTTTCTATTTTTACGTGGCATTTGATTTTTATGTTTAGTGCCTGTGCTACTTCAGAGAGTTCTTCAGCATATTCAAGTGAATGAACAATTTGCGAAATATTATTCTTCGTTAAAAGTTCGGCAAACTTAGCAGGAGTAGGGCCAAAAATTAAAATCGGCGTAATAATTCCGCTGCTTCTTACACCTAAAGCCTCCACAAGGTTAGAAACTCCAAGCCAATCAACACCAGATTCTGCAAGCTGTTTTGCAACTAAAATATCCCCATGGCCATAAGCATCCGCTTTAATAACTCCCATAACTTTTGTTTTGCTGCCAACTATCTCTTTTATCTGCTGCATATTATGAGCAAGACCATCTAAATTTATTTCTGCCCAAGCTCTTTTTAATTTTACCCGATTCATTGCTAAAAGCCTCTTCCTTTTTTATCTCCGTAAATAACTATCTTGTTAATTCAATACAACTGCATCTTTTTTAGAAAGTATCAGCTTGCCTTGGTCGTCAATACCTATAAGCTTAACCCAGATTTCTTCGCCTTCTTTAGCCACATTTTCTATCTTTTCTACTCTTTTATTTGCAAATTTAGATATATGAACAAGACCTTCTTTGCCCGGTAAGATCTCTACAAAAGCACCAAACGGCATAAGCTTTACAATCTTACCCTTATAAGTTCGGCCAATCTCCGGTTCAGAAACAATTAAAGAGATATACTCGATAGCCTGTTTAACATTTTCGATATTTATCGACGATACAAAAATTGTGCCATCTTCTTTTATATCAACATCCACATCGTAATCTGCAACAATTTTTTGCACCACCTTGCCGCCCGCACCAATAACCTCTCTAATTTTACTTGCATCAATTTTCGTGACTAAAACCTTAGGCACAAACTCATTTAAATCTGTTCTTGGTTTAGCAATTGCTTTTAAAATTACTTCTTCTAATATATGCATCCGGGCCTTTCTGGTCTTTTCAAATGCCTCTTTAATAATATCGTAACTCAAACCATCGGTTTTAATATCCACCTGGATTGCGGTAATGCCGTTTTTAGTGCCTGCTACTTTAAAGTCCATATCACCAAAAAAGTCTTCAATGCCCTGAATATCTACCATTGTCATAAACTCATCCCCATTGCAGATGAGACCACAAGAGATGCCAGCAACCGGTTCTTTTATCGGCACCCCAGCATCCATTAAAGCTAACGTGGAGCCGCAAACCGAGCCTTGAGAAGTTGACCCGTTAGAAGAAAGCACTTCTGACACCAGCCGGATAGTATATGGGAACTCCTCCGGAGAAGGAATAACCGGAGCTAAAGCACGTTCAGCTAGTGCACCATGACCAACTTCACGCCGGCCGGAGCCTCTGGAGGGTTTGGTTTCACCCACTGAATAGCTGGGGAAGTTATAATGGTGGATATAAGTTTTACTTTCATCATCGTCAATGCCGTCTAACATCTGAGCTTCCTTAACCAGCCCTAATGTGGCAATAGTTAATATCTGTGTTCTGCCGCGGCCAAAAAGCCCAGAGCCGTGCACACGCGGTAAAACTCCAACCTCGGCAAAAAGAGGCCGCATTTCGTCCTGCTTCCTGCCATCCACACGTTTGCCCACCACAAGCCAGGCTCTCACTATCTCTTTTTGCAGTTTATACAAGCACTCATCAACAAAAAGCTTGTTTTCTTCATATTCATCTGCCAAATCTTCTTTTATCTCTGCAATAACCTGCCGCACGTTGTTATCTCTAGCTATTTTATCCGGTTCATCTAATGCAACCATAAGTTTTGGCTTCGCTATATTTTTAATTCGTTGTAATAGTTCCTCAACTTCTGGCGTTAACTGCCCGTTGGCATTTTGTATTGCAAATTTAGGTTTGCCCACCTGTTCTGTGATTTGGTTTATTAATTCAATAACTTTTTTAATCTCTTTATGCCCTTCAATAATAGATTCAAGCATCACATCTTCCGGTATCTCTTTAGCACCAGATTCAATCATAACAATCTTTTTTAAACTGCCAGAAACAGTGGTAAACATCTCTGAAGACTCGCGTTGCTCCTGCGTTGGGTTTATGATTGTTTGACCATTTGCGTAACCTAAAACCACTCCGGCAATAGGACCATTCCACGGGATATCGGAAATTGACAATGCAACAGACGCCCCAATAATTCCTGCCACCTCAGGCAAGCAGTCTGGATCTACCGAAAGTGTGGTAATTGTAACTGTAACATCGTTGCGCATTTCGTGCGGGAATAACGGTCTAATTCCACGGTCAATGAGCCTGGACGTTAAAATTGCACTTTCCGACGGTCTGCCTTCTCTTTTAAAAAATGAACCCGGTATCTTGCCCACCGAGTAAAGCTTCTCTTCAAAATCAACAGAAAGCGGAAAGAAATCTATGCCCTGCCTTGGTTCTTTAGAGGCCACTGCATTTGCCATTATCACCGTATCTCCATACCGCACCAAGCAAGAGCCGTTTGCAAAACCGCAAATATCCCCAACCTTTATGGTAAGCGGTCTGCCGGCAAATTGAGTACTAAACTTTTTATTTTCTTTAAACATCTTCTTCACCTTTTTTTAATATTAAGCACTATCTCAAGTTCTCAACATACATTATAACCCATACCACAAAAAAAGTCAAAAAATAAAACCCTAAAAAAGTTTTCAACATTTGTTCCACGTGGAACAAAATAAAAAAAACACTTTAATAAAGCCATAAACTTAAGTTTTTTTGTACTTTTTTGAAAATTATGTAGATTAAACATCCCCTGTTTCGCAGGGAATTTTTATACTTAAATTTGTGATATTAAAAACTCCACTCTTTTGTATTTTTTGAGCTGTTTTTGTGTTGCTTGTTGTAAACAAATAGCCCACACTTGTGGGCTATTTGTTTTTATTTTAATATTACCTGCACTGTGAAGTATTTATGTGTACTTGGTCGGTATAGCTTTACCTTAACAAGGCTGCCTGGGCTTTTTTGTGCTAAAAACCCTCTTAGTTCTGATATTGATGAAATCTCTGTGGAATCAATTTGTGTTATGATATCGTTTTTATCTACCACTGTGTTATCAAAGCTGCTATCTGCCGTAAATTCTGTAATAATTACTCCAGCTGGTATACCATATATTTGTTGTATTCTAGTATTTATATCCGCACAAGAAACTCCTAGTGTTGCATGTGACACTTTTTTATTTTTAATTAGCTCATTAATAACTGCACGCGCTTCGTTAATAGGAATTACAATTCCCATCTTGGGGGTGCTTGTGGAACCAACTCCCATGGTGACTATCCCCAAAACCTCGCCATATTCATTAACTAACACTCCACCAGAATTACCATGATCTACAGCGGCATCTGTCTGGATATAGTAGTCGAATACATATTGCCCATCCTGAGAAGGCATTCTGCGGTTAAGCCCAGAAATAATTCCTTCCGTAATGGAACCATAAAATGTTAAACTCACCGGGTTACCAATAGCGTATACTTTTTCTCCGCGTAAGATTTTACTGGAATCGCCAAAAGAAACCGGAGTTAAAGCTGGTGCATTTTTAAGTTTAATTACCGCAACATCTGTAGCTTCATCTAGTGCAACAATATCTGCTTGGTAAGAAGATTTGGCACTGCTCTCTAAAAAAACATCAATTTGAGTCGCATCTTTAACCACATGAGCGTTTGTTGCAATATAGCCATCTTTACTCAGCACAAACCCTGACCCAGAGCCGGAAATATCTTGAGTTAAAGTGCCAAATATTGATTCTAACTCCACTTTGCCCTGCACTAAAATGCCAACCACAGAAGGGCACACTTTTTCTGCTACCTGGACAGATGTTAATTTTGTTTTTGTTGTTGTGTTTTTAGTTGTCGATGCTTTGCCTGTTTGTTCTGCTGATGAGTTCACGCTTTTTTGTTCAGATGCAGAGTTGCTGCATGATGTAGAAAACCCCATTAGCACAAAGAAAATCAACAAGGTAATTAAAAATCCGCGAAAGCCTAAGTTAACCGGTTTTTGTTCACCTTTTATTTCAACTTTCAAATCTTCCAAAAAACATCATCTCCTAATTAATGGCCGAATTTGTATGTTCTGATATTTCAAATTTATAGCCCACGCCCCAAATTGTTTTTAAAGCCCATTTGCTTGATACGTTTTCTATTTTCTCTCGTAAACGTTTAATATGCACATCCACTGTACGTGAATCACCGTAATATTCAAACCCCCAAACTTCGTCTAGCAATTGGTTTCTAGAATAAACCTTATTGGGGTTGCTAGCTAATAAAAACAGTAATTCCATCTCTTTGGGTGGCAAAGACATGCGTTTGGAGTTTACTACCAGTTCATAACTATCCATATCTATATGCAGATTCTCGAAATCTATTTTATTTTTTTGCGTGCTTTTTATATTATTGTAGACTGTAAACCGCCGAATCTGCGCCTTAATGCGTGCAATAAACTCTCTTATATCAAAAGGTTTGGTAATGTAATCGTCTACCCCTAGTTCAAAGCCTAAAACTTTGGCAAAAATATCATTTTTATAACTGGAAATTATAATCGGACAGTTAGAAAGTGCTCGAATATCTTTGCACATCTGCCAGCCGTCTGTGTTTTGAAATACAACATCTGTTATTACTAGGTCTATGTTAGATGCAACAAACTTTTCACGCCATTGTTTTGGATCTGGTACAATTAATACACTATTGTTCTCGCGTTCAAGATGAACTTTAAGCAGCTCAGAAGAATTTTTATCTTCATCTATTATCATTATTTTGCGCAAGGGCATTATGCAGCCTCCCGTAAATTTTAGTTGAATAGTAAAATAAAAATATTAAAGTTCTTTATCTATGAATCTTGAGGTGCGCCAACTGGGCATACACTGGCACAAGCTCCGCAACCAACGCAAATATCCGGATCTATTCTATATATAAATTCACCCGGAGAAATTGCACTAACTGGACAAGCACTGGCGCAAGCACCGCAATTTATACATGTGTTGTTTATTTTATAAGCCATAAATAATACCTCCATTAAAATAAAATATAGTTTCGATTACAATTATAGCACAACAAAAAGATATGTTCAAGATAACTCAAAGTGAATTTTTTTATTAAATATCAAAAAAATTAAAATGTTGAAAATGTCTCTTTAAAAAGCTATTTTACGGCATTTAATTATAGCTAAAATTTTTGACTTTTTGCATCTGCCAGTTGTTTTAATTTTTTATATTGTTCATAAACATTATCCTGCAGCTTTTGCATAAGTTCCGGACCTTCTTTGCTTACCAAAGAATAACGCAGTTCATTAGATAAAAACTGTTCCAGTGGTATTTTAGGTTCACGGCTATCCAGTATGAATGGATTTTGCCCATCTAATTTCCTTCTAGGGTCGTATCTAAATAAGTTCCAATAACTGGCCTCTACCGCTAATTTTGTTTCAGTTTGCGCCGAACCCATGCTGGTTTTTATCCCATGGCTAATACACGGTGCATAAGCTATTACAAGTGACGGACCGTTATAACTTTCTGCTTCGCACAGCGCTTTAACCGCCTGATTATAATCTGCCCCCAGTGCAATCTGAGCTACATAAGCATGACCATAATTCATAATCATCTCTGCCAGATTCTTTTTGTAACTCTTTTTACCACCAGCTGCAAATTTTACGAATGCGCCCATCGGCGTTGCTTTTGATGATTGCCCGCCTGTATTGGAATAAACCTCAGTATCAAATACTAGTGCATTGATATTAGCGTTTGTTGACATAACATGATCTAAACCGCTAAAACCGATATCGTAAGCCCAACCGTCACCGCCAAACAACCAGACCGATTTGGGTGATAAATATTGTTGGTTTTTTAAGATATAGTCGCATGCATTACAATGACCTTTTTTTAATGTATTAACCAGTTTATCAGCTGCAACTTCATTGGCTTCTGCATTGTCTTTTGTCTCTATAAATTCTAAAATCGCATCTTTTTCTGCCGCGTGAGAATTAATCATTGTTTTACATTCAGAAATTAAATTCTGTCGCATTTCGTTTTGTGCCAGCCAGATTCCATAGCCAAATTCGGCGTTATCTTCAAACAACGAGTTCGCCCAAGCCGGACCTTTGCCTTGGTGGTTTTGTGTGTAAGGTGTTGTTGGTGACGATGCGCCCCAAATTGAAGAACAGCCCGTTGCGTTGGCAATTATCAATCTGCTGCCGAATAATTGTGTAACTAGCTTGGCGTAAGGTGTTTCTCCACAGCCGGCGCATGCACCGGAAAATTCAAGCAGCGGTGTTCTAAATTGACTATTCCTTGCGTTCGTAACCGGTAATTTTTGCAGCACATCTGGTTTGGGTGCAATTTGTGTGCCATAATCAAAGTATTGCTGTCTACACAGCTCTTCTAAAGCTGGTTTAAACTCCAGCGCCTTTGCTCCCTGTTTACCCGGGCAAACATTTATACAAGAGCCACAGCCCATACAATCTAAAGCAGAAATCGTGATGCCAAATTTATATGGGAACCCCGCAAGTGGAATGAGTGGCATGTTCTGTGGAGCGTCCTTCTCCTCGCTTTCATCCAATACAACTGGTCTTATTGCAGCATGCGGGCAAACCAGACTACAAAGGTTGCAAGAGATACAATTTTCACTTTTCCAATGCGGTACTGTTTGAGCTACTCCGCGCTTTTCGTATTTTGATGTTCCGGTCGGTATAACACCATCTGCAAAAGGCAAAAATGCAGAAACCGGTATGCGGTCCCCCTCAAAGCGGCCAACAGGTTTGGCAATCGTTTCAAAATAGCCGGCGTCATTCTTGTTGTATTCTTGCAGCTCTTCCACAGTTAGGGAACGCCATTCTTGCGGCACAGTGATCTCTTGTACTTCGGTCAACCCTGCGTCTATTGCGGCATAATTCCTTTCAACTATGTTTTGCCCCTTGCTAGAGAATGAATCTAAAACCGCTTTTCTCATTAGGTCTTTTGCTTCTGTTGCCGGTAAAATATTTACTAATTTAAAAAACGCTGCCTGCAGAACTACACTCGGCTTGTTTGCAAGCCCTAGATTGCGCGCAATTTTATCCGCGTCAATTACAAACAATTTTATATTGTTTCGTGCAATATATTTTTTAACATGGTTAGGTATTTTTTCTTGCCATTCTGACCAATTGCAGCTGAGTAATAATACACCATTTGGTTTTAATTCTTCTACAATTCTATATTTTTGCAGGTATTTTATCTGATGGCAAGCTATAAAATCTGCCATCTTTATTGCATATGCAGATCTAATTGGTTGTGGGCTGAATCTTATGTGAGAAACTGTAACTCCACCGGATTTTTTGGAATCGTAAGAGAAAAATCCTCTAACAAAATTATCTGTACTGCTGCCAATGATCTTTATTATATTTTTGCATGCACTCACTGTGCCATCTGAGCCAAAGCCCCAAAACTTGCAACAAGTAACTTTGTTTAATTGTTCAAATTTAGCCTCTGGCTCTGGCAGAGACATGTTAGTAACGTCATCTAAAATTCCAATTGTAAAAAACTTTTTATTGTCTTTTTCTGCATTCTCAAAAACCGAAATTATCTGCTCCGGTCCGGTATCTTTAGAACTTAGTCCATAACGGCCACCAAACATTTTAATGTTAAACTGTTCAGCTGTCTGCAAAGCTGCTGCCACATCTAAAAACAGAGGGTCTGCAATAGAACCCGGCTCTTTTGTTCTGTCTAAAACCGTGAGAGTTTTTGTGGTTTTGGGTAATGCTGCCATAAAATTAGGCACAGAAAAAGGTCTAAAGAGCCGCACTTTTATAAGACCACATTTCTTCCCCTGCTTATTTAAATAATCCACAACCTCTTCTACGGTATCGCAAACCGAACCCATAGCAACTATCACGTTGGTTGCGTCTGGTGCTCCATAGTAATTAAACAGAGAATAATTTGTGCCAAAACGATTATTAAACTCTGCCATATAATTCTGCACAATTGCAGGCAGCTCGCTATAATATCTGTTTGCAGCTTCTCTATTCTGAAAAAACGTATCGGGGTTTTGCGCTGTGCCTCGCACTGTTGGATTTTGCGGGTTTAATGCTCTAGCTTTAAATTTTTCTATCGCTTCTAAATCTAACATCTCTTTAATGTCAGATTCCTGCCACATTTTAATCTTTTGCAGTTCGTGCGATGTGTTAAAACCATCAAAGAAATTTATAAACGGCAACGAACCTTTAATCGCCGCAAGATGTGCAATCACACCGAGGTCAGCTACCTCTTGCACATTACCTTCTGCTAAGATTGCACAGCCTGTTTGACGGCAGCTATATATATCTGAATGGTCGCCGAAAATTGAAAGTGCATGTGTTGCAACTGTTCTTGCAGAAACATAAAACACAGCCGGCAAGAGTTCGCCTGCAATTTTAAACATGTTGGGTATCATAAGCAAAAGCCCTTGCGAAGCTGTGAATGTAGAGGCAAGCAAACCAGCTGCAAGGTTCCCATGTAAAGTTCCCGCAACACCAGCTTCCGATTGCATCTGCACTAATTTAACTCTGCGCCCAAACAAATTAAGTTTACCCTCTGCCGACCACTTATCCATTAACTCCGCCATTGTTGTTGACGGTGTGATCGGGTAAATTGGTGCAACTTCCGAAAATGCATATGCCACATGTGCTGCTGCTGTATTGCCATCCATCGTTATATTCTTTCTGTTCAACTCTCTTACCTCTCTTCTAACTATTTTCTTGTTCTTTATTGATTTGTAACCTGTTTTTTATTAAATTAGCAACGCTTCCACATATAAATACTTTAAAAAAACTAAAAACTCCGCTTGCTAAAACCGCCGCTTTAAATATTCTTTGCACAAGCTCCTCACCAAATAAAACACCATATAAAGGCTGCATTAAAAAATTTATGCCCATACTCCACAACATACTGAAAAAAGCACAACATAAAAGCAAGGTATATACACTTTTACCTTTAAAAGCTTTAAGTAAAGCTGCAAAAGTTATAACAGCAAACAGCCCAACAGCAAAATCTACGGTTGGGCCAATACCCATTGTGCTGCCGCCCATTAAAAGGCTAAAAAGCCACAAGATAAATTCAATATAAATACCGTAACATACACCTTCTAGCATTGTAGCATATAATACCACTGCCAGTGAGAAATCAAACCGCAGATGCAACGGGCCGGGTATGATAATTTTAAACCACAAAAGTAGCCACGCCACCACTGCCAAAAATGTAGTTAAAATAATTGTTTTTAGTTTTTTAAAGTCGTTTGTTTCTATCTTAAAATACACCCCAATTTAGCCGCAGCCTCTTTAATTTTTTCTACTTTATCGAGTTTTTCCCAGCTTACGTTTAAATCTTCTCTGCCCATATGACCATATGCAGCTAAGCGGCGATAAATCGGTTTCTTAAGATCTAGTTCTTTTATAATCATATCCGGTCTAAAGTCAAAAACATTTGCGGCCAATTCACTGATCTGCTCATCCGCCAGCTTGCCTGTGCCAAATGTATCTATCATAATAGAAACCGGTTTTGCCACTCCAATAGCATAAGAAACTTGAATTTCACATTTTTGAGCCAATCCGCTTGCCACAATATTCTTTGCCGCATAGCGAGCCATATATGCTGCAGATCTATCTACCTTTGTCGGGTCTTTACCAGAAAATGCGCCCCCGCCATGCCTGGAATACCCGCCATAAGTATCCACAATTATCTTTCGCCCTGTTAAACCACTATCTCCCTGCGGACCGCCTATTACAAAACGACCAGTTGGATTTATATAATATTTAGTTTTATCTGTAAGCAATTTATTCGGCACGGCCACATTTATTACATTTTCTATAATATCTTTCTTTATTTGCGCCTGCAAAACCTCTGGTGCATGTTGTGCTGAAACCACTATTGTATCCACATATGTCGGAACACCATCTTCATAAACTACTGTAACTTGCGCTTTACCATCTGGCCCTAAATATGGCAAAATACCTTCTTTACGTACTTTAGCCAGCCGTTTGGTTATAGCGTGTGCCAGTGAAATTGGCATTGGCATAAGCTCTTTTGTTTCATTACAGGCAAAACCAAACATCATACCTTGATCTCCAGCACCTGTAATACCCTCTGTTAATTCACTATCTACTTTAGATTCAGCTGAACTATCAACTCCCATTGCAATATCGTTAGACTGTTCATCTATTGTTGTAATAACAGCGCAACTATCACAATCGAAGCCGCCCAATTTATTTGTGTAACCAATCTTTTTTAACGTTCTTCTAACAATCTTTGGAACATCAACGTAACTTGTTGTACTAATTTCTCCCATCACTAAAATTAAACCTGTTGTGGCAATAGTTTCACAGGCCACCCTGCCCTCTGGATCGTTCTTTAATATTTCATCTAGCACTGCATCGGAAATTTGGTCACATATTTTATCCGGATGCCCTTCTGTAACAGATTCTGATGTAAATAAAATTTTTTTCATTTTTACTCCTCCTTATTCTATAATTTTATTTCAAATAGTTTATCGTCTTTTGTAACATTTTTTTATCTGTTATAAATAGTTTATCTGTTTTTTTATCCATAATAATAACCGGAGTTACTGTTTGTTTACCACATTCAATAATTTTGTTTAAATCCATCTCAAAGATTAAATCGCCGCGCTTTATATGCTGGCCTTCTGTTACAAAGCATTTAAAACCCTCTCCTTTCAAATAAACTGTATCTATTCCCATATGTATCATAAACGTTAGCTTGCGCTTAGACCTTATTATTACTGAATGCAAGGTATCTGCTACGTGTACAATCTCACCGTCAAAAGGAGCATAAACTTTGCCGCTAGTTGGTTTAATTGCCACGCCATTGCCAAGCATTCGGTTTTTAAAAACACTGTCGTCAACATCATCTAACGCAATTACTTCACCGCACATTGGAGAATAAACTGTAAAAGTATTTAAAAAAAACAAATGCACTAAGTTTCACTTCTTTCTTTTGCCTCATTGCATATTGATTCTATTTCCCTATATATATCATCTACTCCCATGCCTACAATAATTTGAACATAATTATTGCCTATTTTGTTAACTCCCAAGGCACCTGTGTCTTTTATCTGTGCTTGGTCAACCAGTTTAGTATCATTTACAACAATTCTTAACCGCGTTGTACACGAAAATAATTCCGAAATGTTTCCCACTCCGCCTAAAGCCTCTATATAACGCCTGGCAATATAATTAACTTGAGCTTGTTCATTTCTTTTAGAAGTTGTTCTCTGGTTAAAGCTAAGATATCTATTAACGGGGATATGAAAAAGTTTTATTGCAAAATAAAAAACCATAAAATAAACTACAAATAACCCTGCTCCAATATAAAATATATAGTGAGTATTTTCTCCCGGACCGCAATTTATAAAATAACTAAAAAGCCCTGGGAAATAGCTATAAATAATTCTTACATTAAGCTGCGCAGATATAAAGCAAGTTAATCCTGCTAACCCAGCATGTATTAGATATAAAATTGGTGAAGTAAAAATAAACAGATATTCAATCGGTTCTGTAACTCCCGTGAGTATTGTAGTTAAGATTGTTGTTAAAAAAGTACCTTTATTTTTTTTTCTTTCTTCTTTTGGCAAACCACAAAAGATAGCTAAAGCTGCAGCTGGCAGCCTAAATATTGCAACCGGATAAAGTCCTGCCATAATAAACCCTGCTGAGCTATCTCCGTTTGCATACCGTACAATTTCACCTTGAACTTCTTTATACTTTCCCAACTGCAAGGCTACAAAACCATACAGCAGGTGATGTAATCCTATTGGTACTAATAATCTATTGCAAAAACCGTTAAACATTGCTGCAACCGCATACCTGTCTTTTATTAGCTCTCCCATTTTAATTCCAAATTGATCAAAATAAAATACAATCGGTTGTAACAAAAAATTAATAACTACGCTTACTACAATGGTTACTAAAATCATTAGATGCTCTTGTTTTAAAAATAAAAATCGCTTTGGTATGTGTACATCTTTTAAACGATTATAAAGCCAAACCGCACAAATTCCGCAGAATATCCCATAAAAGCTCTGTGCTGTAAAGCTATTTTTTAAAGCTACCGAAATCCCAACTATATAAAAAATAGCCGCACATAATCCAACTAAACTGCTTTTACGCTCTACAAATCCAATTGCAACTCCTATTGCAAAAATAATAGGCATATAATCTTGTAATTTCCAAACAAATAAATTAATTGACGCAACATATGTGCTCAACCACTCTAATATAATTATAACCTGCACAAATATAAGCGGTAGCAACAGAGCTTGTGCCAACTTTTGTAAGCTCACAAATATATGCCCAAATTTTTTATACATAAACAATCTCATTAATATTTTATCCTTCCAAAAACGCGTTCAGTTTGTTACTTATTTTCCTCAATTCGTCTGTAAACGTAATCTCTCTTAACTTATTTTTAATACCAAAAATCTGTCTTGGCGCTACCGACAAACTGCTAACACCTAATCCAACCAAACTGCCTAAAAAATCAATATCCCCTGCACACGCACCACACACACTCACAGGAATATTTTTCTTGCTTGCTGCGTTTATTACTAGTTTTATCATTCTAATTATTGCGCTATTATTTGCTATTTCCTTGCGCATGTCTTCAGAATTCCTATTCATTGCGAATGTAAGTTGAAGCAGATCATTTGTGCCTACGCTAAAAAAGTCAACATAACCGGCAAGTTCTGGCGCAATCATAACCGCTGCCGGCGTTTCAATCATAACTCCTAATTTTACATCTTTTCCAAAAAGAATATTATCTTTAATAAATTCCTGTTTTATTTTATCAATAAGCTCCTTTGTTGCCGCCACTTCATCCAAAAAAAAACTAACCATAGGCAGCATTATTCTTAAACTGCCATAAACGCTCGCCCTTAAAAGTGCGCGCAACTGTTCGGTAAAAATATCAATATGCTTTAAACAAAATCGTATTCCTCTATCCCCAAAAGCAGAGGGCGTTTCTGAAAACATATTCTTATAATAGCTTGGAATTTTATCAAAGCCAATATCCAGTGTTCTAATAACTACCGGCTTGCCTTTGTTGCTGAGTAACAATTGCTTATATATTTCAAACTGTTCATCTTCAGTCGGCGGTAACACTCTGTTCATAAACATGTATTCACTTCTAAAAAGCCCTACCCCTTGTGCGCCATTTTCGTTTGCTTCTTTTATATCCTTAACAGAATTAATATTTGCCATCAACTTTATTTCAACGTTATCTTTTGTTAAATTTTTCCCTTCGGCAACGCTCTTTTGCTGCTGTTTTTGAGTATTATATTCTTTTTGCCGCTTTAAATAAAACTTCACTGTTTCCTTTTCTGGTTCAACAAAAGCTGCTGCTTCAGGCCCTGAAATGATCAGTTCTTTATTAATCAGCCATTCTAAATTACAGCCTGTTCCTACCAGTGCAACCAAACCTAAAGACTGTGCCAAAATAGATGAATGCGATGTTTCGCAGCCGTTTTGTGTAATAAATCCTTTCACTCCTAACTTGGGGAAGGCAAGAACATCTGAAACAAAAACAGAAGAAGATGCTATTATTAACCCCTGATTTTTAAATAAGCTATTTCTGCTTTCTGCTAAAAGTGCTGAAAGTTTATGATTACTTTCTTCTCGATGCATATTTTCAACTAAAAGCAAACCGATTTCTTTTCTTGCTTGAATATATTCGTTCTGTACATTTTTTAACATATTAGAAAAATACTCAGCCGCTTTAAAAATTGCATATTCTGCATTACATTTTAGCTCTTTAACTGTTTCTTCTATTTTCTTAAAAAGCTCTTCATCAGCTAAAATAGTTTCATATGATTTAAAAATCATAGCGTTTGCTTTGCCGATGGTATTAACATTATCTTCATATATCTTTCTCAACTGATTCTTGGTTATTGTTGCTGCTTCTTTTAGTTTATTTATTTCCTCTTCAACGTCTTTCGCTAACGCAAAGTAGTTACTTAAAGTATTTTGTTCAAAATACACGCATTTGCCAAATAAAATATCATCCGATAAACTGATTCCATAAATCTTTTCCATACTTTTATAATACTACCTTTCAAATCTATTAAGAATAGTATCCACTTTAATAACCGTTTAACAAACGCTAGCTATATTCAATATCTCTTCGGCTAAGTCTTTTAACTGCAATAACGTTTTTAACTCGCTGGCTTTTTTTCTAACCTTTGCTCCGCCTTCAAGCTTTTTGGTGTACCACATCACATGTTTGCGCATCTGCTTCATTCCATTCAACTCACCACACTCTGTGCACAACATTTGGCCATGTTTCAGCATAATTTTCGTAATTTCGTACCAAGTTGGAGTTATATAACCTACTTTGTTCAAAAGGTGATTATTTATCTCCTTAAATACCCATGGTCTGCCTAAAGCGCCTCTGCCTACCATAACAAGGTCACAGCCTGTTTTTTGGTACATCTCCTCTGCTTCCCTGCCACACGTAATGTCTCCATTACCTATAACCGGAATTTTTACACTATTTTTAACCTGCCTTATTATATTAAGATCAACCTTCCCTGAAAATAGTTCTTCTTTTGTGCGGCCATGAATAGTTACAGCAGCCGCCCCAGATTCCTGTGCAATTTTTGTTATCTCTACCGCATTAATAGAATCTCCGTTCCAACCTTTTCTAATTTTAACTGTAACCGGTGCCTGTGCCGCTTTGCAGACTTCTTTTATTATCTTGCCTGCTAAAACAGGCTCCTTCATTAAAGAGCAACCGCTAAAATTACCTGCAATTTTAGGTGCAGGGCAACCCATGTTAATATCTATAATATCTGGCTGTGCATATTCTTCTATTATTTTTGCCGCTTCACTCATATCATCAGGGTTATAACCAAAAATCTGGATTGCAATCGGGCGTTCTTCTCTGCTGAATTTAAGCAGTGTTTTAGTTTTCTTGTCTTTAAAACAAACTGCCTTTGCGCTTATCATTTCGCTTACAACTAAAGCTGCTCCAAATTCTTTGCAGATTAACCTAAACGCAGAGTTTGCAACCCCTGCCATTGGAGCAAGTGCTGCTGTTTTTTCTATTTTAACATTCCCAATACAAACAAATGCCATTAAACTTCGCCCTTTAAACTAAACATTAAACCGGAACAGAACAACATCACCATCACACATAATATATTCTTTACCTTCTGCTCTAACCAAACCCGCTTCTTTTGCTGAATTAAAACCGCCGCAATTTACTAAATCTTCATAACTTACAATCTCTGCTTTAATAAAGCCTCGCTCAATATCAGAATGAATTTTTCCTGCTGCTTCTTTTGCACATGTGCCTTTTTTAATAGGCCAAGCTCGCACCTCTTTAGGGCCTGCAGTTAAAAAAGAGATTAACCCTAACAAAGAGTAGCCAGCTTTAATTAATGCATCTACTCCTGATTCCATAAGACCTAAATCGTGCAAAAATTCTTGCTTTTCATCGTGCGAAAGTTCCGCTAGTTCCTCTTCTAACCTCGCAGAGATTGGCACTACTTTAGAACCTTCTTTTGCTGCAATGTTATTTACTTGTTTCAAATATTCATTTTGCCAATTGCCATCTTTAAAATCGCCTTCAGAAAGGTTTGCGGCATAAATAACCGGCTTGTTAGAAAGCAATGGCAAACTTTTCAGTAGCTCCAGCTCTTCCTCTGTTCCTAAATAATTACGCGCCAGATTGCCTTCTTCTAAAAACACTTTTAGCTTTTTTAAAAAATCTAACTCTTTTTGATATTTTTTATCTGCTTTTATAAGTTTCTCTGTTTTTTCAATCCGCTTTTCCAGCAGTTCAATATCAGAAAGCACTAGTTCCAAATTAATTATATTAATATCATCACTGGGTGAGACCTGACCATTAACGTGGATAATATCATCGTCTACAAAGCACCTAACCACATGAACTACTGCATCCACTTCTCTTATGTGAGATAAAAACTTATTGCCCAATCCTTCACCTTGCGATGCCCCTTTAACTAAGCCCGCAATATCTAAAAATTCAATGGTTGCTCGTACTAAATTTTGAGCTTTATACATATCACAAAGCACATCCAGCCGCTTGTCCGGCACACTCACAACCCCAATGTTTGGTTCTATTGTACAAAAAGGATAATTCGCACTTTGCGCACCTGCATTTGTTATGGCATTAAACAATGTACTCTTGCCAACGTTAGGCAAACCAACTATTCCCAACTTCAATTAATATTTCACCTCTAAATATAATCTATTTTATAAACTTTCAATACCATAAAAATTATACCACAAAACCACTCAAAAGGCAAATTTGAACAATGGATAAATTGGCATATTTTTTTACATCTAATATTAAAATTATAGTTTTTATGTAACAAAAATAAAGCCTAATGCTTTAAAGGCATTAAGCTTTTAGTTTAAAACTATATTTTAGTGTAAAATTAGTTAACCAGCACAAGTTAATCAGTAAGAATTTCCGCCCTTACAACTGGTATCACAACCATAAGCACAATTGTCATAGCATGCATTACCACAATCATTACATTCACTTAAAACATCATTCAGCATAAATAAATGTTCCATCATTTTCCCTCCTTTTTGCAATATTATTAACTAATCTACATACTACTACCGTAGCAACCATTTATACAACTACCATCACAGTTACCTGTACAACCATCGCAACTAGAAGCACAACCCGAACAATAGTCTAATTCTTTTATCATTGTATTAACACTAAAAAAATGTTCCATAATTATATTATCCCTCCTTTTTAAACATTAATATTAATTCGATACCCCAACACATCTCCAAGAACAGCTATCTGCACAACTATCTCCGCAGCCAGCTTGGCATCCACCTTGGCAGCTTCTATCGCACCCACCAAAGCAACCCTCATAACAACTTCCATAGCAACCACTGCTACAACCGCTACCACAATTATCCATTTCAACTGCAACACTTTCATGTTCAAACATGTTTTCCATATTTCTCACCTCCTTTCCGTAAATTAATCTTTTTAAAAAAAGATAAATTTATAGAAAATTTTCTCTTTTTCTCGCATTTGTATTCTGCTATTTTTCATCTTTTTCGTTAAGAATATCATTCCCTAGCGCCTATTTCAATACTACCCCCCCCGGTGTCGTTTTTTGTCGAGCTTTTTTAAGCCCGACAAAAAAGAGAACCCCGCAAGGGTCTAAAAAAGTTAAATCTAACTAACAAAAAAATAAAGGCTAGCACCTTTTTAAAAGGTACTAGCCTTATGGCAAAATCTATCTTCTTAATTTAATACATTTACTTCAACCAATAATATACGCCTCTAAATATTTTCTTCCAAACCAGCACGATTCTTCATAGCTATCTATAATCAGGTCAAAATCACATGTCCCCTCTTTAAGCCCTTTACCTGTATCTGCAGCTATTGCATTACCGTAAACAAAGCTACCATCTTTGCTCACAATAAACAGTTTGGTTCCATATGGAATTTTATCTGGATCTACTGCAATATACCCCGGTATTGTGGTTTTATTACCCCAACTAACTCTGGTCCTTCTATTATTTGCAGAATATGCTACTGAGTTCATATCCTCTAACTTTTTTAAATACTTTTTCGGTTTGTTATTCGAATCTAGTTTCACATCTTCAAAGCCTTTGGTCAATGCTGAAAGTGGCGCATCCGATTTGCCAACATAAACCCAAATACGTTTATAATCTTTTAAATTTTCTTCTTCTACCAGGTTTTTCAGAAAATTTACATCAATAGAAATATCTCTATCAAAATCATAAACTTTTCTTTGAGGATTAGAGCCTCCGTTAGTGAATATTATCCGTTTCTTTCCGTCCGGTAAAAGCGGTGTAAAATGAATAAAACTTTCTTCTCCATTTCCTTCTTTGCTGGTAATAATAATATTATCGCCATCTTCAAGTGGTTTTTCTACATCTAAATTAACTTCATCAGTATCTTCAAGATCAATGCCAAAAAGATATATAGCATCTTTAACTTTATCTCCATGGAAAGTTTTTGTATATTCCTCTCCATCTATGTTTATGGTTACTGTTTGCATTGAGCTTTGCGCATATGTTTGGTCATTTTCTATGCGCCAATCTGTATACTCATCCATGCTCATAACAAAAGATTTTGCATCCCTTTTATAAGCAAAAGTTTTTGTTTGGCAGATTACAAATAAAGTAAAGCTACAAATAAGTAATGCAAACAAACTCATCTGCTTTTTTAAAATATAAATGCCCCCTTTGTCTTCTTGCTAAAACCAACTTAAAATCGTTTTTTGCAAGAAATCTAACCGAAAACAGATATGCCAATAAATCAGTTTTGCTCATCACGTTGTAATTATTTTATATCCACAACATTTATATTATATACAAAAATCTAAAATTTGTCAAACCGCCAGATATTACTTCAGTTATGATAAAGCCAAATATTTTTGTTGTTAATGCTAATTGTATAGCTAATTTTATTGTGTATTTCTTAGTTTTTGCTAAATTATTCGCTTTATTTATACAAGCTAACTGTGCGTTTTACTGAAATTTCTTAGCTAACCTCGCCCCATAAGCAGCATAATTTTTTTGGTTGATTTCCCATAAAATTCGGTTATAAATTGTAAAAATCTGATAAGAAATCTGCCGCAGCACTAATAGTTTTCAATCTAATTTCATCTCGGCTTAGCTCATGCAGACTTTCTGTTTTCGTTAAATCCCACACTTCCGTTGTACCCTCTTTAGAAATTGCAATAAATACCTGCCCCACCAAAGAAGCTTTTGGCGCCCAAGGTCCTGCATAACCGGTTACTGCAATGCAAAAATCGGCTTGCATCAACTTGCGACCATTTTCTGCCATCAGCGTTGCAACCTGTGAGCTAACAGCAGTATATTTATTTATAATCTCCATGTCTATATTAAGCAGCCTATTTTTTAGTTCGTTTGAATATGTTACAAGCCCACCCAAAAAAGCTTTAGAAGCCCCCGGTATTTTTGTAATTTCCCCTGCTAAAAGCCCGCCCGTGCAAGATTCAACTGTGCTGATAGTTAAATTGTGTTTTATAAACTCCTCAACTATTTTCTGCCACTTATTCATCAAAATTCCCCTCCTAAATTATTCTGTAAATATTGCGTTTCAACACCCCAAATTGTGCCTCAAAAAAGTTTTCAACAATTGTTCCACGTGGAACAAAATAAAATTTTTGTTTTAATAAAGCCGCAAATTCCACTTTTTTTGTACATTTTTGAAAATTAGTAGAGTTAATTATTCCACGCTTCACGGGGGATAATTATACTCAAATTTATAAATCCGCGAAGTCCACTTTTTTATATTTTTTTATTAAATCATCAACTAAAAAGCCCTGCTTTGCAGGGCTTTTATACTTATTCTAATTCACTTACGCAATTACTTCGTTTTTATCTTTTGGTTTTTCGCATTTAATTTTATACTTCTTACGATCCATATATTCCGCATACTTACCCTTGTTGTAATTCTGAACCGGTCTTAAATAGCCAACAACACGGCTCCAAACTTCTGCTTCTTTGCCACAATCCGGGCAGTTAAAATGTTCACCAGAGATATAGCCATGATCTGGGCAGACGGAAAATGTTGGCGTTAATGAAATATACGGTAGCTTATAGTTAGTAAATATCTTTTTGATCAATGTTTTTGCAATTTCTATATCCTGAATACTTTCACCCAAATAGAAGTGCAATACCGTTCCGCCTGTATACATACTCTGCAGATCATCTTGAAGCTCTAAAGTTTCGAATATATCATCTGTAAAGCCAACCGGCAATTGCGATGAGTTGGTGTAATACGGTACTTCATCACCTGCAGTAATAATAGTCGGATATTTCTCCACATCTTTCTTAGCCAAACGGTAGCTTGTTGCTTCCGCCGGAGTTGCCTCCAGATTATAGTAATGCCCCGTTTCTTCCTGCAATATCTTTATTTTTTCGCGCATAAAGCTTAGCGTTTCTATTGCAAATTCCTGGCCTTCTTTGGTAGTTAAGTCGTGCCCCAGACCTAAGAAGTTTTCACAAGCTTCGTTCATTCCAACCAAGCCTATTGTGTTAAAGTGGTTGAACCAATACTGCCCTGTGCGATCGTAAAGCCCTTTTAAATAATTTGCAGAATACGGGTAAAGACCTCTTTTAGTTTGCTCTTCAACAATCTTGCGCTTCATCTCTAAGCTAGATTTTGCTATGTTTATTAAACGAGCAATACGTTCTTTATATTCTGTTTTGGTTTTAGATAAAAATGCTGCTCTTGGCAGATTGATTGTTACCACACCAATTGAACCGGTTAACGGGTTAGAGCCAAACAGCCCGCCGCCACGCTTACGTAGCTCTTTTGTGTTAAGTCTTAACCTGCAGCACATAGAAAGTGCATCTTCTGGTGAAAGGTCCGAATTTATATAGTTCGAAAAATAAGGAATACCATATTTGCAGGTTATTT
>JAFPTG010000029.1 GCA_017400345.1 Oscillospiraceae bacterium | reverse complement strand
TACTACTTGTTGTTGTCTTTTTCGGTGGCTGCGTTTTACTGCCGCCGCCTGTTCTTGCCACTTTTCCTGGCATTTTAAACACATCTCTTATTAGATCGAATATAAAAAATATTTCTGTAAACATTATAAAAATTATTATAACATTACAATAGTTATAATAGCACAAAGACATTAAATTGTCAATAAAAATAATTGTCGATTTTTTAACACTGCTACTTTTATTTTTTTACATTATATCATAAATATAAGATAAAAATATTGACAAATTTTTAAATTAAGTGATATTTATCTAAAGCAGACAAAAATTATAGAGCTCCCAACAAAAACAGGAGATAAATATTGTACAAAACAACAATTGCGTTACGATTAACACTATGATATAATTAAACGAGTGAAAATTATAACATATTGCATAAATAAACAAAAGGCAGCAGAGATATAAAATAGCAAAAATATTAAAAATAATTCTTTTTAAAGAAGGGGTTTATTGATGAGAAAGGAACTTAGCAAACAATATACACCGCACGGCATGGAGCAAAAGTGGTATAAATTTTGGCAAGATGAAGGTATGTTTTTGGCAGATGAAAACAATTCACATGCAAAAAACACATACTCAATAGTTATGCCGCCGCCAAATATTACAGGCAAACTACATCTTGGGCATGCGTTAGATGATACTTTGCAGGATATTTTAATTAGATTTAAGCGAATGAACGGTTACGAAACCCTCTGGTTGCCGGGCACAGACCATGCAGCTATTGCAACAGAGGCTAAAATTGTTGCAAAACTTAAAGAAGAAGGCCTTACAAAAAAAGAGATTGGCCGAGAGGAATTTTTAAAGCGTGCCTTTGCATGGAAAGAAGACTTTGGCGGACAGATTATAGCTCAAATAAAGCGGCTGGGCTGTTCTTGCAGCTGGGAGCACGAGCGCTTTACTATGGATGACGGTTGCAGCGCGGCAGTGCGGCACCTGTTTGTGGATTTGTTTAATAGAGGGTTGATCTACCGTGGAGAGCGAATTGTTAATTGGTGCCCATATTGTAAAACCTCGATTTCTGATGCAGAGGTTGATTATGTGCCAAAGGCGGGCAATTTGTGGTATATTAATTACAAAGTAGAAGGCGGGCAGTTTATAACCATTGCAACCACACGGCCAGAAACAATGCTTGGGGATACAGCTATTGCATTAAACCCTAAAGACGAAAGGTATGCAGATTTGGTTGGCAAAACAGCAATCTTGCCGCTTTTAAATAGAAAGATCCCGATTGTAGCAGATGAATATGTGGAAATGGAATTTGGTACCGGAGCAGTTAAAATAACACCGGCACATGACCCTAATGATTTTGAAGTAGGGCAGAGGCATAACCTTGAAATTATTAAGGTTATGACAGAAGATGGCAGGATAAACGAAAACGGCGCTAAATATGCAGGGCTTGCAATACTTGAGGCCAGGAAGCAGATAATTGAAGACCTTAAAGCAGAAGGAGTGCTTGTTAAAACCGAAGAGCTGGAGCATAATGTAGGGATATGCTATAGATGTGGTAACGTTATTGAGCCGTTGGTTTCTAAGCAATGGTTTGTTAAAATGAAGCCGTTGGCACAGCCTGCAATTGATGCAGTTGTACAAAAAAAGATTAAATTTGTGCCAGAAAGATTTTCTAAAATATATCTGCATTGGTTAGAAAACATTAAAGATTGGTGTATTTCTAGGCAGCTTTGGTGGGGGCATAGAATTCCGGCATATTATTGTGAGCAATGCAGCCAGATGATAGTTAGCGAAGAAGCACCAAAAGTGTGCCCAAATTGCCGGAGCACTAAAATATTGCAAGACGAAGACACATTAGATACATGGTTTTCTGCAGCTTTGTGGCCGTTTTCTACAATGGGGTGGCCGCAACAAACAAATATGTTAAAAAACTTCTTTCCAACAAACACTTTGGTTACGGCTTATGATATAATATTCTTTTGGGTTGTAAGAATGGCATTTGTGTCGCTGGACCAAATGAAAGAAATTCCGTTTGAATATGTGTATATTCACGGTTTAGTTCGCGATGCGCAAGGTAGAAAAATGTCTAAATCTTTAGGCAACGGTGTAGACCCATTGCAGGTGATTGAACAAAATGGCGCAGATGTATTACGAATGTCTTTAATTATTGGCAATAGCCCGGGAAACGATATTAGATTTTCTGACGATAAGATTTTGCTGGCTAGAAATTTTGCCAATAAGATTTGGAATGCAGCACGCTTTGTGCTGATGAATATCTCTGACACAGAAGAGTGTGAAGAATTAAACCCAAAAGCATTGCAGATTGAAGATAAGTGGATTATTACCCGTTTATGCAAAGTGGTTAAAGAAATTACCGCAAATATAGAGGCATTTGAGCTTGGAATAGCTTTGCAGAAGATTTATGATTTTAGCTGGGATGTGTTTTGCGATTGGTATATAGAGCTAGCTAAGTTAAGGCTTAAAAACCATGAAGCGACTGTGTGTTGTGTGCTGGTTAATGTGCTAAAAGAGATTCTTAAAGCGTTGCATCCGTTTATGCCGTTTATTACAGAAGAGATTTGGCAGGCTTTGCCACACAAGGGCAAAAGTATTATGCTGGAAACTTGGGGTATTCACTTTAAAGCAGATGAATTTAAAGCAGAAGCAGATGAATTTGAAAAGTTGATCGCGATTATTAAAGCAATTAGGAACGCCAGAGCGCAAGGAAAAGTTACAGAGGGGCAGAAAGTTAATATCTGCATAGTTACCGCAGAAGAGGTAATTAAAGAAAATGCAGATTTTATAACACAATTGTGCAAAGCAAAAAGTGTTGTTTTTGCCAAAGCTGAACCGGAAGATACAGATGGCGCAATTGCAGCAACAACAGATTCAGCTAGGGCTTTTGTGTATGTTACAGAAAGCGTTGACAAAGACAAAGAATTAGCAAAACTAGGGTTACAACTCGAAGCTTTAAACAAGGAATATCTGGTGCTGCAAGAAAGGTTAAGCAACCCAGGGTTTTTAAACAAAGCGCCGAAAGCGGTAATAGATAATTATATTGAACAAAAGGAAAAACTAGCAGAAAGAATTGTAAATGTTAAAGCAAATATTAAAAAATACAGTTAGTTGAGGGCAGAGTTTATGTTAAATGTTAGTTTAATTGAATATACGGCACAGCCGCAGAATGTTGTGGCAATAGCAGCTAAATTGTGCTATTCTGGCAAGAACATGCAAAGTTTAAAAGAAGAAGTTGACTCTAAAGATGCAGGAAAATTTGTGGAGATGCTAAGAGAAATTGGGCACGAAAGTCCGCTTGAACATGTGTCTTTTACATTTGGAGTAGAGGGGATATCTAGAGCGTGTTTAGCACAATTAACAAGGCATAGAATAGCATCGTTTAATGTGCAAAGTCAGCGGTATGTGGGCAAAGAAGATTTTTTGTTTGTTATGCCGCCGAGCATTGAAAAAGATGAAGAAGCTAAAGAGGTGTTTTTAAAAGCTATTCAAGCTTCTAACGAGGCGTATAAAAAGTTAACTAAAATATTGAAACAAAAGAGCTCAAATACAGATGAAAAGGCAAAGGAAAAATCAGCCTTTGAAGATGCGAGATATGTACTGCCCAATGCTTGCGAAACACGTTTAATAGTTACAATGAATGCACGCGAGCTATTGCACTTCTTTGAACTGCGATGTTGCAACCGAGCACAATGGGAGATTAGAGGTTTGGCATTTTGTATGCTTAAGTTGGTTAAAAAGGTAGCGCCACAAATTTTTAAATCTGCAGGACCAAGATGTGTGCGAGATTCTTGCAAAGAGGGCAAAATGAGTTGCGGGCAGATGGCGAAAATGCGAGAAATATATAATTTTTAAGAAAGGACTTTGCTATGTTTGAAAAACTAAAGCTGGTGCAAGAGAAATATGAAGAGATAAGCAAAAAGTTGCAAGAGCCGGATGTTATTAACAATAACTTAGTTTATAGGGAATTAATGAAGGAATATAAGAATTTAACACCTGTTGTTGAAAAGTTTAAAGAATATTGCAAAGCAAACGATCTGCTAAAAGAGGCTGAAGAGATTTTAAATGAATCGGGCAGTGAAAAAGAACTTAAAAAAATGGCACAAGATCAGTATGAAGAGTCGAAAGCAAAGCTTGACGTTATCTCTGACGAACTAAAGATTTTATTGCTGCCTAGTGACCCAAACGATAGCAAGAATGTTATTATGGAGATTCGCGGCGGTGCGGGTGGCGAAGAAGCTATGCTTTTTGCAAACAGCCTGTTTAGAATGTATTCTATGTATGCAGAAAGAAGACGTTGGAAGCTAGAAACTTTGGATGCCAATGTACGCGAGTTAGGTGGCATTAAAGAGATTAGCTTTTTAATTAACGGAGAAGGTGCTTATTCTAGATTAAAATTTGAAAGCGGCGTTCACAGGGTGCAAAGAGTGCCAGAAACAGAGGCATCTGGCAGAATTCACACATCTACTGTAACGGTTGCTGTGCTGCCAGAAGCAGAAGAAATTGATATTGAAATTGATCCCTCTGAATTGCAGATAGATACATTTAGGGCGAGCGGTGCTGGTGGCCAGCATATTAACAAAACAGAGTCTGCAATTAGAATTACGCACATACCTTCTGGTCTTGTGGTGGAATGCCAGGATGAGCGGAGCCAATATAAAAATAAAGATAAAGCTATGAAGATTTTACGCGCCAAGCTTTATGAACAAAAGTGCGAAGAGCAGAACAAAGAGATTGCAAGCCAAAGGAAGTCACAAGTGGGTTCGGGAGACCGTTCGGAACGGATTAGAACTTATAATTATCCGCAAGGCAGAGTTACAGACCATAGAATAGGGTTAACGCTTTATAAATTAGATGAAATTTTAAATGGAGACCTTGATGAAATTATTGACCAGTTAATTGCCTTTGACCAAGCGGAAAAGCTAAGGCAAGAGGGTGAAGTTTAATATGCAAATATTAACACTGCATGAGCAAGAAGAATTGGAACTGCAACTAATAAAACAAGAACTTGAATCTGGCGGAGTAGTAGTAATTCCCACAGAAACCGTGTATGGTTTGGCAGCGAATGCTTTTAATGAGCAAGCAGTGAATAAAATTTTTGAGGTTAAAGGTAGACCTAAAGATAACCCTTTAATTGTGCATATTAGTAATGTTAATATGCTAAACGAATTAGTGCAAGAGGTGCCAGCAAAAGCAAAAAAGCTGATGGATAAATTTTGGCCCGGGCCGCTTACCCTTGTTATGAAAAAACAAGATATTCTACCAGATGCAGTGACATGCGGGTTAAATACAGTGGGAATTAGAATGCCAAAACATAAACTGGCACTTAAGATTATAGAGACGGTAGGATTCCCGTTGGCAGCTCCTTCTGCAAATTTATCTGGCAGACCTAGCCCCACTGAGGTGAGCCATTGTGTGGAAGACCTGGGAGAAAAAGTGAATTTTATTGTTGATGGCGGCAGGTGCGAAGTTGGAGTAGAATCTACTGTGCTGCTTGTGGCTGAAGAACCATTTGTTATATTAAGGCCAGGGATTATTAACCAAAAGCAAATTGAAGATGTGCTGCAAGAAAAGGTGCTAGTTAACGATGGTTTGCAGCCTAAAGAAGATAGAATAGTTAAATCACCGGGGGTAAAATATAAGCACTACGCACCCAAGGCAGAAGTTTTGTTAATAGTTGGAGATTTTAAAGAATTTAAAAATTACGTAGAAACAGAAGCCGACCTAAAGATGTGTGCTATGGTTTTCGAAAATGAAATGAATAACTTTTCGGTCAAGTGCTTTAGCTATGGCAAGCAGAGCGAACCAGAGAGTCTGGCAAAAAATATATTTACTATTTTACGCCAAGTTGATAAAGAAAATTACAAAAGAGTGTTTGTGCATATGCCAAAGCAGAATGCGGAAACATTGGTAATTTGGAACAGATTAATTAGAGCAGCAAATTTTAAGCTAATAAATCTTAATAAAAGATAAAAAAGGAGTTGATTTTAAATGGCAAAGGGGAAAAACAGCTTAAAAGACAAACTTTTATATTCACAAAAGCACATAGAAAAAATTATAACAAAGGATCAGAAGAACAAATGTCAAAAATTCAGTGAAGGATATAAAGAATTTTTGAAAATATGCAAGACCGAGCGGGAATGTGTTGAATTTATTAAAGAAAAAGCAGAAAAGTTAGGTTTTAAGGAGTATGAGCTAAACAAAAAATATAAAGCGGGCGACAAAGTATATTACATTAACAAAAGCAAAGCAATGTTTGTGTTAACCATTGGCAAGAAAAGCTTAGCTAAAGGATTAAATATTGTAGCTTCTCATATAGATTCGCCACGTATTGATCTTAAAGCAAAACCGCTGTATGAAGATAGTGAGATTGCGTACTTTAAAACAAACTATTATGGCGGTTTGCGCAAATATCAATGGCCAACCTTACCACTAGCTTTACATGGAAGGATTATGAAGAAAGATGGGCAGGAGCTTGATATCTGCATAGGAGAGAAGGAAGATGATCCGGTATTTTATATTACAGATCTTCTACCTCATTTGGCAGATGAACAGGCACAGAGACCACTTAGCAGAGCAATTTCTGGCGAAGATTTAAATCTTATTGTGGGCAGTTTACCGTATTGTGAAGAAGATATTGACGGAGCAAATTTAGTAAAACTTAATATAATGAAAATATTAAACGACAAATATGGAGTTGTGGAAAAAGATTTGATCAATGCAGAATTGAGTTTAGTACCGGCTTTATTGCCAAGAGATGTGGGTCTAGATAGGGGCTTAATTGGAGCATATGGCCAAGATGATAGAGTATGTGCTTATGCTTCGTTAATGGCACATTTGGAACTCAAAACTCCAAATTATACAACAATTACTATGTTTGCAGATAAAGAAGAAGTCGGTAGTGAAGGTAATACAGGGCTAAATTCGTTAATTTTAGAATATTTTGTGCAGAATCTGGCACAACAACAGGGAGCTAACTATAGAGAAGTACTTGCAAATTCTAAATGCCTTTCTGCTGATGTGAACGCCGCTTTTGATCCGAGCTGGGCAGGTGTTTTTGAAAGACAAAATACTGCAAGAGTGAATTATGGTGCAGTGGTTACAAAATATACAGGCAGCAGAGGTAAATCTGGTACATCAGATGCCTCGGCCGAATTTATGTATGAAATTACTTCTTTACTCGATAAAAATGATGTTATTTGGCAAACAGGTATGCTTGGTAAGGTTGATACTGGCGGAGGAGGAACGGTGGCTAAGTATATTGCAAAGCTCAATGTAGACGTGGTTGATGTTGGAGTGCCGGTTTTGAGTATGCATGCACCATATGAGCTAACTTCTAAGTTAGATGTTTTTATGCTGAACAAAGCATTTAAAGCGTTTATTAACCGCTAAATTTGCGAAGGGGATTAGTTTTGTGAAAAAGTTAATTGTGCTAGAAGGGTTAGACGGAAGCGGCAAAGCAACTCAAGCGGAATTTTTACAGGAAAGACTAAATAATTTAGGGCAGAAAACTTGCAAAATTTCTTTTCCAGATTATACAGAAAAATCAAGTGAATTGATTAAAATGTACTTAAATGGTCAGTTTGGGCAAGATGTGAACGCTGTTAACCCTTATGTTGCCTCAACATTTTATACAGTGGATCGATATGCAAGTTATAATTTAAAATGGAAAGTTGATTATCTGCAAGAAGCATTTATTATTGCAGACCGTTATACTACATCTAATATTGTTTACCAAATGGCTAAGTTAAAAGATTCAGAATGGGACTCGTTTTTAGAATGGATTTACGATTTTGAATATAATAAATTCAAATTACCAAAACCAAACTTGGTTCTTTATTTAGATGTTGACCCAGAAATCAGTACTAAATTATTAACTAAGCGTTATGGCGGTGAATGCAGCAGAGATCTGCACGAAAAAAATGCGGCGTATTTAAAATTATGCAGAAAATCTGCTATGTATGCAGCAGAAAAACTGGGCTGGAAGATATTAAAATGTTTTGAAGCAGATAAAATTAAATTAATAGAAGATATCTCTGAAGATATTTTAAGAAACGTTTTAAAATGGGCAGAGGAAGCAGGTGAGGGCATATAGTTTATGTATTTTTAGCAAATGGTTTTGAAGAGGTTGAAGCAATTACAGTAGTTGACGTTTTAAGAAGAGCTAAAGTGAAAGTATTAACGGTGGGAGTTGGCTCTAAAACGTTAGTTGGAGCTCATGATATTGTAGTGCAAGCAGACATTGATATATGTGAGCTTAATATGGACAATAATATTAAAATGATAGTACTGCCCGGAGGAATGCAAGGAGTTGATAATTTAAAGAATTCAAAAAAAGTAATTGAAATATTGCATTATGCCAACAATAACGGTATTTATATTGCGGCTATCTGCGCAGCACCAACAATATTAGGTGGGCAGAATATGCTTTCTGAACGGCGAGCAGTTTGCTTTCCCGGTATGGAAATGGAGTTATTAGGTGCCAAAGTAATAAACAGTAATGTGGTTGTTGATGGGAATATTATTACAGGCAAGAATATGGAAGCAGCTTTGGAGTTTGCAAATACCTTGGCTAATCTTTTGGTAAAAATAAAATAAAAAAGGTGAGAATTTTGGAAAAGTTAAAAATAGAAATAGAAAAGACATTGGTGAATGATAACGTGGGCGAATACAAACAAAAAATAAGAACATTAGCGAAAGAAGCACGTGCAAAAATCAGTTTGGCAGAAAAAGAGCATATGGAGAAAATAATGGTTCAAAGGTTATGTTCTCTTAAGGAGTATAAAGAAGCTAGCGTGATTTTGTGTTATTTTTCTAGTGATCTTGAAGTGAGTACAAAGAAGATTATGGAGAAAGCTTGGGAGGATAATAAGTTGATTGCAATTCCTAAATGTAATAAATCCGATTGTTCAATGCAATTTTATGCAATAAATTCTTACCAAGATATAAAAATAAATGAATATGGTTTTGGGGAACCCTATGAAAGCAAATTAATTATTGGTGATGAACATAGCATTTGTATTGTGCCAGGCTTGGTGTTCGATTATCGTGGGCACAGAATAGGTTATGGCTCGGGCTATTATGACCGTTTTTTAGCTGGCTATAAGGGATGCAAGGTGGGGTTAACTTATAGTGCCTTTATGCAAAGAGCTTTACCGAAAGAGCGTTTTGACCAGAAAGTGGATTACTTGATAAGTGAAAAGTTCACAAAAATAATTGAAAGATAACGAAATAAAACCAATATTGGAAGAGAGATGTTGTTTAGTGCAAAGAAAATGGAAACCGCTGGTTATTATACTGCTACTTTCGATTTTTATAGCATATAGTATAATATCTATGGGAACGGATTTTTTAGGTTTAAGAAGTGGTATTGATGATATTGTTGTAGAGATAACCGATACTAGACCAAAGTGTGTGGCAAAAGCTTTAAAAGAGCATAAGGTTATAAAGCATAAAAATGAGTTTTTATTGTACCAGAAGCTTTATAGAAAATTAAAAGGGATTACAGAGGAATATAAAACCGGAAAGTTTTCCTTTAGTCCGGCAATGTCTTATAATTCAATTATAAGAAGGCTGGTTTCTCCGCAGATTGAAACGGTTACTGTAACTTTAAAAGATGGTTTTACCACAAGAGAAGTTGCAGCGGAATTAGAAAAAAATGGGGTTTGTTCGGCAGATGAATTTTTGAATGTTTTAGAGAAAGAGGATTTTGATTTTTGGTTTTTAAAAGAAGTGCCAAAAAACAATTTAAGGGTTAATAAATGTGAAGGTTATCTTTTTCCGGATACTTATGAGTTTTATAAGGGAGAGGCGCCGATAAATGTGGCAAAAAAATTATTAGAAAATTTTGATAGAAAAGTTACAGTTGAAATTAAAGACAAGATAGCTAAGTCTGGGTTTTCTTTAGATGAACTGATAATTTTCGCATCAATTGTACAAAAAGAAGAAGGCAGTGGAACAAACTCTGCAAAAGTTGCGGGAGTCTTTATTAATAGGTTAAATAATCAATCAGAATTTTTAAGATTAGATTCCGACGTTACTATTAATTATGTTGAAAGGAACATTAAACCTTATCTTAATTACGAAAACCAAGATATATATGACGCTTATAATACATACAAGTGCAAAGGGCTGCCAGTAGGGCCAATATGCAACCCTAGCATGGTAGCTATTGATGCGGTGCTGCAACCAGAAAAGAGTGATTATTTTTATTTTGTAACAGATAAAAACGACAATTATTATTGGGCAAAAACATTAGCAGAACATAACGAAAATATAAAAAAAGTTAAAGCAATTAATTAGTAAGAATAAAAAAAGGCTCTAGTGTTAAACTAGAGCCTTTTTTGGGGAAATTAATAAAAACTTATTTTATAATTTCATCTTGTTCATCGAATGTAAGAATTCCAGGATTAAAAATTTGATATTGCCAATCGCCGGATTCAATTGCATCATAGCCGAGTAGTTGAGCAAAGTATTTAGTAGCAGGGCACCCAAATGTTATGAGATATAAAAAGCAATCACGATCAGGTAAACTTGCGAGTTCATTGTCAGTTAAAGCCATTCTGGAGTTGCCTACCTTTTTAGAATAATTACACATCTTTTGTATCATAATCGACTAATTTGCAGCTGGGTTTCCGATATTTTCTTCTGAAGAATGATTTTTTGTAGTAAGAATTATGTATATGGCAAGATTGTATATACCGAAAACACTTACTAGCAAAAGCAAATTATTGTAATATAAATTATTATTAAAATATAAAAGTTCGGGGCTTATAATTTTTAATAAATATAATGGCAAAGTAGCTACGGCACAAAAGAGTGTGCTAAAAAAGGCCGCGATTTTACATGACTTTAATAAAAATTGATTTGCTTGTCCAAAAGTTACGATTTCTGCTTGAGAGAAAAATGTTCGTAGGATAAAAATTAGAGCCAACACTTCTAAAATGTGTTCGCTAATAAAAAAGATGGTGGTATAAGCCAGCACTATGCGCATGATTGTGAAGGTGAGCCAGGTTATGGGGAGTAAGTATAAGGCTTTAAAAAGACCAGCAGACAGGAACTTTACTTGTGTGTTTAAAATTAATACAAAGGCTTGGATTAACATTACAATTGCAGAAATTAAGCATATATATGGCATGATATAAGTGGTATGGTTTTTAAATTTGGCAAAAAATGCCGACTGATTTTGAATTCCTAACGGTATGAATGAAATAGGCTGATGGTTTTTGTGTGTGATAATAAATGTATATATTAAAAAGGTGCCAACAATTAAAGAAACAATACCTAGTATGATATTTTGCCAGCGAGAAAATGTAATTTTTGAAGAATTATTGTTTTCTGGTGAACCAAAAAAAGAGTAAAGTATGCCACCCAGTGCTATTAATATTACCGAATAATCAAATAGATGTGTGATAAAATTTGGCTGTACATAAAATCCGGTAGTGTGGTCAATACAGTTGAATATTAGATAACATCGTGTTATAATAATAGAGAGCAATACCACGATAGGAATAATGTAATAGAAGAGCCAAAATTTTTTAGTTTTGTTTTTTATTTCTAACATATTAAGCTAACATCCTTTCAGTTATCATGAGATAGAATTATTATATCATAAAATTATTAATTTGTCAGTTAATTATTATAAAAAAGGAAGAGAGAGCGAATGATAACAAGAACAAAATTGCAAGAAGGTATTTTTTTAAATAGCATAGTTGATAACAAGTTTAAAAACAATGTAGTAACAATTCATTTTATTTTGCCACTAAACGAGAAAGATGTTAGTGCAAATGCTATTATTACATCTATATTTAAAAGTAAACTAAAGCTGGCGGAATTTAATAAAAAATTAAAAGCACTTTATGATGCTTCTATTTTTGTGGAAGTTAAAAAGTTTGCGGGGTATCAGGATATAAATATTGGTGTGCAGTATATAAAAAATAGATATGCCATGGGTAATGAAAATATTGCTCAAAAAGCAATAGAATTACTCTTTGCTTGCATTACAAACCAATTAACCAGCAAGGAAGCTGAACTTGAAGGAAAGAAGCAAGAGCTTTGCGATTCAATTAAAGCGGATTTTAGTGATAAGGTTCTATATGCAAAAAAAAGATGTAAGGAGATTATGTTTGAATGTACGGTATGTGCTTTAGACCCTAAGGGAACACTTGAAGGAATTAATAAACTTTTAGGAAGTGAAGTTGCAGAAGCTTACTATCGTATTTTAGAAACAGCCCAAATTGAAGTAATATCTATTGGTGATGAACAATGTAATTTTATTGTGCAAGAAGTATTAGCAAAGGAATTTAGTAAAATTACC
>JAFPTG010000028.1 GCA_017400345.1 Oscillospiraceae bacterium | reverse complement strand
ATACTTTCACCCAAATAGAAGTGCAATACCGTTCCGCCTGTATACATACTCTGCAGATCATCTTGAAGCTCTAAAGTTTCGAATATATCATCTGTAAAGCTAACCGGCAATTGCGATGAGTTGGTGTAATACGGTACTTCATCACCTGCAGTAATAATAGTCGGATATTTCTCCACATCTTTTTTAGCCAAACGGTAGCTTGTTGCTTCTGCCGGAGTTGCCTCCAGATTATAGTAATGCCCAGTTTCTTCCTGTAATATTTTTATCTTTTCACGCATAAAGCTCAGAGTTTCTATTGCAAACTCTTGACCTTCCTTGGTAGTTAAATCGTGCCCCAGACCTAAAAAGTTTTCACAAGCTTCATTCATTCCAACCAAGCCTATTGTGTTAAAGTGGTTGAACCAATACTGCCCTGTGCGTTCATAAATCCCTTTTAAATAATTTGCAGAATACGGGTAAAGACCTCTCTTAGTTTGCTCTTCAACAATCTTGCGCTTCATCTCTAAGCTAGATTTTGCTATGTTTATTAAACGTGCTATACGCTCTTTGTATTCTGTTTTGGTCTTAGATAAAAATGCTACTCTTGGCAGATTAATTGTTACCACACCAATCGAACCGGTTAACGGATAAGAACCAAACAGCCCACCTCCACGCTTGCGTAATTCCTTTGTGTTAAGTCTTAACCTGCAGCACATAGAAAGTGCATCTTCTGGTGAAAGGTCCGAATTTATATAGTTCGAAAAATAAGGAATACCATATTTGCAGGTTATTTCCATTAATTTATTAACAACCGGACTATCCCAGTCAAAATCTCTTGTAACATTAATTGTTGGAATCGGGAATGTAAACACACGACCTTTAGAATCTCCTGCCATCATAACATCGCAAAAAGCCATGTTGAGCATGTTCATTTCTTCCTGAAAATCACCGTATGTATCGTCCATTATCTGCCCGCCCCAAATAACATGGCGGTCTTTAAGTGTTGAAGGTACCACTACATCTAATGTTATGTTAGAAAATGGGCATTGGAACCCTACTCTTGTGGGCACATTTAAGTTAAAAATAAACTCCTGTAAAGCCTGTTTTACTGTTTCGTAGCCCATGTGGTCGTATCTTATAAATGGTGCACAGTAAGTATCAAACGAAGACCAAGCCTGAGCACCAGCAGTTTCGCCTTGAGTTACAAAAGTTGAATTTACAACCTGACCCAAAAACGAACGCAGATGCCTTGCTGGCTTCGACTCAACTTTGCCGTTAACTCCGCCAAAGCCGTTTGTTAAAAGCAGAGAAAGATCCCAACCGGCACAATATGCGCCAAAAAATCCTAAATCGTGAATATGAATATCACCGGAATTATGAGCTTCTCTAATATCTGCCGAATAAATTTCATTTAACCAATATTGTTTTGTAAAGGCTTCTCTAATATAGTTGTTCATACCATTTATTGATTTTTGCATATTAGAGTTTTCTTTAATCTCCCAGCTTTCATCGTCTAAATATTGTGTAAACATATCTGCTGTAGCGTCTACCAAAGCGTTATTTTCTCTAATTGTTTTACGCTTTTCACGGTAAAGAATAAACGCTTTTGCGGTTTTGGCGTGCCCGTTTTTAATAAGCACTTTTTCCACAATATCTTGAACCCCTTCAACCTCTGCAATTGAATCCGGGTATTCTTCTTCCGCCAGTTCAATAACTTTATCGCACAACTTAGAGGCCAACTCCCAATCGTCCCCTCCAACATTGCTTGCCGCTTTAAAAATAGCCCAAGTTATTTTATCTCTCATAAACGGAACCAGTTTTCCGTCTCTCTTTTTAATCTTTGTGAGCATTTTGAAAGTTCCCCTTTAATTCTAAAAAACGCATATTTATTAAAATTTAATATTCTAAATATATTTTCTACTTTTTTTCGCAAAAAGTCAAGAGGCTTATTTGTTATTTTTTTCTAACTCAATAAAAAATTTTTCGCACATTGCCAGCTCATTAGTAATTATATTGTATTCGTCGCTTTTATTTTTGTAATTAATGCACGATAGCATTTTGCACATATTTTTGTGTCAACATCTGATTTGTTGTTCTTTTTTGGGGTTTTAATCAAACTTTTAAAAATCGCTAAAAGTTCATTAAAAAATATAAATTCTACAACATAAAAATATAAAACATTTTTAGGAATAATAATCCATTTAATTGTTAGCTTTTTTCACATTTTCTTTTCAAAATCTTATCTGTAGCCTTATGCATAAAATTAAATAATTTATAAGTTGCTATACAAAGTGGTATTAAAATAACAAAAATCTTAAAACTATATTCAAACTCAAAAGTTGCTCTAAAGCCTGTTGAACACGCTAAAAACGCTGCAATCATAGCAAGCCATAGCCTTTTTCTTAATTTATCTAACGGTAATGAAATATAATGCAGCAATAGCAAATTTACTACAGCCACAGAAAACGCACTCAGTGTAGATATCTCTTTACTTGTTAAATCTACAATATTACCAATTATATTTATTACAATAATATTCAACACCATAACCACTGCACTCGGTAAAGATTTAACTATAATGTTTCTTAAAAATCCACCTTCTGCTAACCCTCTGCTTTTTTCGAAGCTTAAAACAAACGAAGGCAAACCTACTGTAAAGGTGTTAATTAGCGTTAATTGAATCGGCTCTAATGGGTAGGTCTGTGCCCAAAACAGTAAAATAAACGTGAGTAATATTGCAAAAAACGTTTTGCTCAAAAACATAGAACCGGAACGCTGAATATTATTGATTATTCGCTGGCCTTCAAAAATAATATTCGAAATCATGCTAAAATCGTCATTTAGCAAAACAATCTGCGCCACCTGCCTGGCCGCAGAGCTTCCGCTTCCCAATGCAATACTGCAATCTGCATGCTTAAGCGCCAGAATATCGTTAATTCCGTCGCCAATCATCGCAACTGTGGTTTTTTCTTTTAGAATGTTAACCAGTTCTTGCTTTTGGTCAGGAGAAACTCGGCCGAAGATTGCATATTTAAAAGCAGCCTCTTTTAGCTCTTCATTATCTTTTAATGTAGATGCATCTATATAATTTTCATAATCTAAAATTCCAACTTTCTTTGCAATTTTAGAAACTGCTAACGGATTGTCACCAGAAAGTATCTTTATCCGCGCATCCCGCTCCTGCAAAAGAGAGATAACTTGTTGGGCTCTTTCTCTAATTAAATCGCTTAAAATCAGTAAAGCAATAGGCGTAACTGTCTTTTCAAAATCTATCTCTTCTAACTTTTGCTGAGTATGTGCAAGCAAAACCACTCTGTTACCATCTGCAATGGCTTTTTCAACCTCTGTTTTAAATTCGCCGTATCTGCTTTTTAAAATAACTTCTGGTGCCCCCAGTATAAAGCTTTCTTTATTTTTAAACTCAACTCCGCTCCATTTTCTTGCTGACGAAAATTTTACTACATTTGTCGCCGGTTCTTTAAGCGGTTCTACTTCATTCTCTTCTACATAATCTTTTAAAACGCTAAACGTCTTGTTAGAAACATCGTTTAACTTGCTGACAATGCTTGCTAAAACAATATCAATATCTTTTTGCAAAAATTGAGCGCTACATGGCTTTATTGCATCTAGTTTTAACTTGTTTTGCGTGATTGTGCCGGTTTTGTCCATACACACCACACCAATTTTAGCAAGATTTTCTAACCCATAAAGTTCTTGAACTAATACTCTCTCACTCGCAAGTTTTAAAGCTCCCACTGTTAAAGCCACACTTGTGAGCAGCACCAGACCCTCTGGAATCATAGAAAGCATTGCCGCAGATGTTCTTTCTACCGCTAGTTTAAGATCTGAATTAATAGAAAACTGACGCCAGAATAGCAGGCCGCATAATGGTATTATAACAAAACTAATCCATTTTATAACTAGTCTTATAGCATCTATCATCTCTGAGTTGTATTTTTTATACTGCCGTGCTTTTTTTGTGAGTTTGTTAATATAGCTCTCTTCTCCCACATTCTGCACTTTGGCATAACAGGTATCCGATGTAATAAAACTGCCAGAAAGTAATTGTTCGCCTTCGCTTTTGGTAACACAGTCAGATTCACCTGTTATCATAGCCTCGTTAACTTCCACCTTGCCATATTTTATAACACAATCTGCAGAAACATTACAGCCTGCCCGCAAGATTATAATATCATCCTTCACCAACTCTTTGGATGTAACGGAGGTAAACCTGCTATTTCTTATTACCACTTCGTTCTGTTGGTTTACAATTAAAAGTTTATCTAATATCTTTTTGGCTCCTATCTCTTGCACTATTCCAATTATCATATTACAGAAAACCACACCCAAAAAGAGGGTATTTTTATAAGACCCAACATAAAACAGACTGGCAGCAATTGCAATATGCAGAACATTAAACAAAGAAAAGACATTTTTCATTACAATATGGCTGATTTTTCTTTCTGTAAAATCCTTTGTTTTGTTAATTAAACCTGCTTTTTTACGCTGCTCTACTTCAAGGTCAGAAAGGCCCTGCTCTGAATTTAAAATAGCGCTTGGTATGTTCGTTTGTTCTGCCATTTTTAAATCATCTGCAATTGTAGATCTTTTTAATAATCCATCGCTTTCTTTCATAAGCACTCTATCCTTTACTCTACCATTAAAGCATTCCAAAATTCTTCTTCTGGAATACATTCTTTTGCTCTTTTTTCATCATCTTCTTCAAAACCACATATACTGCGATATTCACAAGTTTTGCAAACATCGTAATCGTTAAACTTTAAAGGAATTGGCCTAAAATCACCATCTTCTATAAAATCAAAGTGTTTTTCTATAAGCTTTTTCATATAATTAAACACTAAATTAAACTGATTTACTGTAAACACACTAGATGAGCTTTTAAACTCGCCATCCTTATTTACTGATGCCGGAATTATTTTACCGCTTAAGTTTTCTTCCATATGTTTTAAAACTTCTTGATTATCTACAACCACACCATACATTTTAGGTGCTTTAAAAGCCTGCCCCACTTCGGTAAATCCACTTGCCTCTTGTGCAAGCAGCTCGCTTTTAATTGGCATATAAAGTGCCCCTGCCGGTAATAAATTGGTTTGTGCTTTTAAATTTAAAAGCAATCTCATATAAAACAAGACCTGGTAATATAAACCATTATAAATATCAACTAAACTAAATCTTTTTCTGCCGGATTTATAATCTATAACTCTAACCCAAAGGTCTTCTTTTATTTGCAATAAATCCACTCGGTCTATTTTGCCCTCTAAAGTTATATCAAAATCTTTGTATTTATAATCTTCGTTTAATTTTGCCTCAAACCCACCCGGCAAAAAATCGCTGTGCTTTAACTCTTCTATTACATTATATAAAACAATGAGCGCTATATTTTTAATTTGAGCGCAAATATATTCTTCGTGTGCGGTTTTATTAAATGCTCGCCCGATTGTGCTTTTAAAATAGTTATTTATTGCCAGCTTTACTAACTTCTGCAATTCTTCTTTTTGCTCTGAATCTAAAACAAGCTGTTTTTTTGCATTTAATAAATTTAAAAAATCAATTTCCCCCGTCAAATCAACTGTATTCTTATAATACTTTTTAAACACAGAATAAAGTACAAAATGTAAAATTGAACCAATATCTTTCTTCTGGATTTTAAGCTCTTTTTCTGCATTTAAATTTAAAACATCTCGGCAAAAATATTTAAATCGGCATATTGTAAAGTTTTCTAAAGCGGTGGGTGAAATCTTCCATTTTTTTGATTGCAGCTCTTTTAAAAGTTCTCTTTCTGTTACTTTAAACTGCTGAGCATTAGGTATGCTTTTAAATGTTAAACGAGATTTAAGCTGTGCAAAATTTTCATCTGCTGCCAAAAGTTCAAGTAGCGCTGCCTCTAATCCTGTGTTGGTGCCATAACATTCGCCCAGCACTTCTATTGCAGTTTGTTTGTTGCAGATAAGTTCTTCATCTTTAATAATATCTTTCGCTACCTGATATTCTAAACCTTCAAACATGCTCTGCAATTTTTCAACAAAAACAGAGGGATTAAGCTTCGCTCCGGTAACGCTGTTTTTAACAAACGAAACAAAAACCATATCGCTGGCGGCTGTTATGCTATTATAAAAAATCAACTTCTCGTCATTTGCCATACTTATTTTTGGGTCTGCAAAATCATTGTTCTTACCTGAACAAACATCAAACAAACGGTTAAATGCTAAACTCTTAAACTTATTCTTTTCCGCCCAGCTAAAGATATCATTTTGCCCTTCAAATTTAGGAAAGCTACAAGAATTAGCGCCTATTATAAACACTGCCCCTGGGTTAAACGGTCTGGCCTTTTCTGCCGAACTAACAAGCACCTGATCTAAACCTTGCTGCATAAATTCAAAGCAGGCATCCGCAAAAAACATATTAAGCAGTGTAAGATTCAATTTATAGGAATTAGCGTTATACTTTTCGCAAAAATCCACAAATTTATCTAATAAAAATACAAACTGCCCCCATGCTGCTGCGCCATCTGCGGTTTTTTGTGCCGAAGCTGTTGATAATCTTTCTAATCTTTGTTTTGCTCCGGATTCCAAAACATATTCAAAGATCATAGCCGCTAACTGTTTGCTATCTTTTAGGTTTCTTTCGCTTTCTTTAATTTTTAAAATCGGCGTAATTAATTTTAACCTTATTTCGTTCAGTTTAGCTAACTGATCATCCGCTTGACCATTAAACCCCTCTAGCAACAGCTTTTGAGTAAATTCTAAACTCCAATCGTCACCGTCTACTCCGCATATTTTGCAATATCTTTCCAGCTGCCCCAGCTCTCCTGTATTAAAGCCTAGCAACGGGTTTTTGGCTAAATTAAGCACTGCGCTTGTTTGAAAGTTAGTTTGCAAAACCGAAATTAAACTCAAAATCAGTTTAATAAGCACTGTATTTTTAGCTGGTTGCTTAGAATCTTCAAAATATTCTATACCGCATTTGCTAAATTGCGCTTTAATAATACTGCTATAAGCTGATGTGTCTCTGGCAATGATCAAGATATCTTTAAATCTGAATTGTTTTTCTTTCACTAACTTTAATATCTCTGCTGCCACATATTTAATCTCTTCGTAGCAATCTTGCGCTTGCACAATCTTAAAACAATTAATTTTACCTTCAAATTTATTTGGCCTAAATTTAAGTAAATTCTGCTCAATGTGCTTTAGCTCCGGAGATTTGAATCTTTGCGGTGCCAAAAGCTTTACGTATCTCAATGATATTCCTTGTTCTTTTGCAAACTCTGTTAAAATATTCTGTGTGTTCTTTGCTGCATAAAATACATCCGGTTCAGCTTCTGAACTATCAATTTGAATAGTTAAAAACAAATTGCAATTCCTTAATAGAGTTTTCAAAAAATCAAGTTCTGCTGGAGAGAAAGAATAAAATGCATCTACATAAAAATTGGTTTTTTCAAACACTCCTAAATGTTCTGCAAGTATATTGCTTGCTTTACTTAGAGCATTATAATCTTGCCATTCTTTAGCTGAAAGATTATTATATTCATCATATATCGCATAAAGATCGGTGAGTTTTGCTTTAAGAGCCCCCGTTTGGGTTTTTATTGCTTCTTCAAAGTCTGCTTTAGTTAGAGCAGCTGCTTTAATGCTTTTTATAAATTTTGCTATAATGTTTTCCATACCAGAGCTATAATCCAACTCTTTATGGAATTTTAATTTTTTCTGCACATTATGAACCGCCAATAAAACTAGTGCTTTTTCTGTAATATCATCTGGGAGCTCGGCGGATTCACGTTCAAATCTTTGTAATATTTCTCTTGCCAGCTTTTTAAAACTGGTTACTTCAACATTTATTGCCAGCCTGTTAGTTAAAAATCGAGCTAATTCCTTTTCTGCACTAAAAGAAAACTGTTCCGGAACTAGCACAAGATAACGCTTTGCCTTATGTTCTGTTATATCTTTTTGAAGTTGCTGCCACAATTTTGTTGTTTTGCCAAAACCTGCTCTGCCTTCAATAAAAGTTAACATAAGGCCGCCTCATCTCCTTAGGCTTTAGTTTACCACACCACGGCCTAAAATGCAAATTCGCTTTGCAAGCTAATAAAAAAGTAAAACACCATCTGCTACTGAGTGGTTGTTTTACTTTTTTATAATCTAATCGTTAAAATAATCTTTTAGTACAAATATTAAAAACTAAACTTTATTTTTGATATGGCTATAAAATTTAGCGGTACTATTATTGTTATAACATTGTTTACACCAAAATGAACTATTCTTGCTCTTAGACAAAAAGTTCAACATGTTTTGCCATTTATTTAGATAATCAGGATCTGAAATATTAGCTATTACCGCATCTTCTCGACCAGAACAAAATGATATATTCCCATTGTAATTTATTGTAGGTGATAAAATTCCTTTCTCCCAACATCTTTCTTTTAATGGTCGATTAAAGTCAGGTAGAAATACATTTAAATCGTTCTTATCACTAAATTGTTGCACTTCTTTTATTAACTTCTTAAACATACTATCCTCTACGTTAATATCGTATTGGTGTAATTTTTCTTCAAATTCTCTAAAGACTTTTAACTGTGTTACATATATTTTTTTAATATTCAATTCTTGCGCAAATTTCACATACTCTAATAAATGCTTAACATTTTCAGCATTTAGAGTATAGTTAAACAACAAATTATTTCCATATCCATTTTTGACAAGCTCTTTTAAATTTTCTTTAACCGCTTCAATATCTTGGCTATACTGTAAATTATCAAGATCAGACTGATAAAATCCATCCATTGTCACTATCCACTGCACTCGTGGATCGAAATAAATAATAGGCAATGGTAATTTAAAAGCTTTCCCGTTCGTTAATATACGTATCGTAATTTTCTCATTAATATCTAAAATATTCTCTATAAAATATGATAAATTTTCATACAGCAATGTTTCCCCTGTTCCAAGAGCTATATTATTTTGATAGTTATTTATCTTTATTTGCTCAATCACTCTATTAAGAATTTTTTGTGGCATCGATTTATTGCAATCAGGAGATCGCCGTGTAGCACATTTTTCACAAAAAACATTGCATTTATACGTTAATGTTACAAAGATCGTGCGGCATTTAAACACAAATTATCAGCTTCCCTTCTTATTACGTATTTATTAACATACCTTTCTCACTCAGCCACCTTGTAAAACAACCACCTCTGCATTCATCAAAGTCTTCACAATCTTTACAAGCTACAGCCAATTGATTTTGTAAAGTGTTGTAAATTTCTTTAACATCTTCACTATTCCAAAACTTTTCAAAGGATTCTTTGTCATTAAATTCTTCACCATATTTGGCAGTTGGATAATAATGAAACCAATTACATAAAATTACGCTCCCATCAACATCAAATGTTATACCATTGCGTTTTGAACTTCTTAATAAACAGCCAGTAGATAATTGCCCTCTACTCTTTAATTTTTGGATAAATTGTTTTGACCAAAAGCAAAGTGGGTAAGACATTCTTAATTCTACATTGCCATTTAATATATCTGAAATTTCATCGAATCTCTCTACTATTATAGAAACCATTTTTTGTCGTGGCAATACAAAATCAGCATCAACATGGTCTTTATTTATAACTGGGGAACACAATCTATAAGATAGCAACTTGTTAGGTGTTAGCTCTGCTATTAATTTTGCTGGTTGCTCAATATTATCTATATTATCTGGCGACACGACTGTTGTATAAAAAAATTCTATGGAATTAGCTTCTTGTAAATTTCGTGCCGCTTCTTTTATGCCATCAAAAGCCTCAAATCCAGCAATATCATTGTAACCTTGCTTATTTGCCGCTTTCAAACAAATAGTAACTGCATCTATTCCCGCTCTAGCTGTTTCTTCAACAAACTTTATATCTTTAAATTTATATCCATTGCTTATCATAAAAGTCTTTAAACCTTTATATTTTATATAATCTAATAATTCAAAAAAATATGGATACAATGTTGGTTCTCCGCCCATAAGAATTACAAAACGAGCCCCAATTGAAGCTGAAAAATCTATCAGTTCTTTTGCAAAACTAAGCGGCATACATGCATCTTTGATAGTTCTGCCGTAGCACCATTTACAGTTAAAATTACAATCTCTATTTAATGTGATCCAAACTTTATCTATCATATTAATTAATCCTTTCATTGAACGAATTTTTACATTTTCGGTTTTAATTTCTTGTCCAATTTTTTATTTTGTTTCAACACTTTATCTGTATCAATCGTATTTTTTATTAAATTTAATAACTTTTTTGTTCTCTGTGTCATATATAAACTCCTCTATTTTAAAAATACAGTTTATGCCAATTTTCATTGGCATAAACTTATAAACCAACAATCCACTACAAACTAACACTAAGCTGGGCTGCAGTCACCTGGGGATGAGAGATCGTTGATTTCTACATTTTTAGTAGTTAAAAGTTCCAAATCCATTACGTTCACCTCCTTTTTTTGTTTAACTTATCTTCTTGCAGAATTTTGTTAGATTCCACAAGAAATACCACTTCATCTTTGGATTCTCTTGGCTTCATTAACCCACAATATCCTTTAAGTATTTCTAAAAGGTTATATTTATATTCCGAACACACGTTTTCTGCTTTTTTCAAAAATCTACAGCCACACATACAAAGTGGTAAAACCTTACAATTAGCACATTTATCACTATCTTTTACCGAATATAAAAAATAATTTAAATTATGATAATAACCTGCTGAATTAATATTATTCTCTACATCCGAATAAGCCATATGTTTATCCCCAACTTCATGCCAACACTTATATATCGTACCTTGCGGGTCAAATGAACATGAGCTTAGAGTATCTGCTATACAGAAAAATGTCTTTAGTTTAGGAAACCACCTTTTTAGTGATAATGTTGTATTTGTATTTTTAATTAAACTCTTTTGTAATCGTACACATGCCTGTGCATATTCTTCTATATTTAAATCATTATTTGTCCCTGTCTTTATATGACCCAGATACATACTTTCACCGCTTATTCCATACGATAACAACAATATAACTATATCATCTATTTCCATGTAATTATTCTTATCTATATTTAGCCTAACATCAACTTCTATTCCATTTTTTTGTAACTCTAAAATATTATCTACAATATCTTGGAATGTTCCTCTACCATTATTATATTTTCTTCTTTCATTGTGTGTTTTTGGTAAACCGTCTATTGTTATTTGTGCTCCTAAAATTTTGTACTTTAAAAAATTTTCAACGATTGAATTGTCTATTAAACACCCATTAGTTAATATAAATCCCGAATAATTTATGCCATAATCACCTGCATATTTCATAACTTTATCGGATATTCTCCAAATTATATCTTTAGCTAATAAAGGCTCTCCTCCATGCCAAATAAGTTGAACAGATTTTTTATTTGGCATTGCTTTTATAATCTTCTCAGATATATCATCTGCTGTTTGCGGTTGCATAATTTGTAAATCATTATTTTTCTTTCCTTGGTAACAGTACACACAATTACAATTACACCTTAAAGTTGGAAAGATTGTATATTTTAATTTATCACTATTCAATTTGCCTTTCCAATTAATAAAATTTATTAATTCTAATTCATTTAATTCTTCAGAAACTATAAATCCACCATCAACCAAAGCTTGAAATATTTTATTGTCGCTTGCTTCTTTTTTGTTAAATTTATTTGATTGAATTGATTCTAAAACTTGTTGCGCACCTTTCTTTATTAATACTAAACTGCAATTTAGTGTATTAAAAATATAATCGTCATCATCTTTTTTAAAGACAATATTATATTTTGAAACTTTCACCAATGCATACTTCCTTTCACAAAAATTCAATTCCATATCTATTTGAAAGCGATTCAACAAAAAGTCCAAAATCTTGCCAACGCCCTTCTAAAGGCTTATAGGTACAGTACCACGGCTTGGCATAAAAATCTTTATTAATTGCATCCGCTCTACAGTCTGTGCAAACATATCTATATTCACATTCTTTGCATTCTTTTTGAGCATCTTTATTGCTTTGACAAAAATTTGTATCACGCATTGTAAGCAGATCTGCATTATGTAGATTCCCATATTTTATTCGCCTTTCCATAGCACATGGATAAACATCTAAGTTGGTATCAATATATATTTTGGGAGTAAAACAATGATTAAAGTTCATGTTTTCTAAAATTTTCTCCTTACTAGGTAAGTAAGAAAATCTTTCTTTTTGTATTGCTTTCTCTTTTAAAAGGTCTAAAGTATACAAGTTTAAATTGCCTTTCCCACAAAGGCGTACAGTATCTTCGTTTTTTGAAAGATCATATAAATCTGTATTTTTTTCGCCTACATTAATACCTTTCATTTTTATATGTGTTACTCTAACATAAAAGCCAGCTGCTTTTAGTTTTTTTATATTTTCATTCTGGCGTTCAAAAGAGTTAAGAAACTGCGTAACTTTATCATGTT
>JAFPTG010000027.1 GCA_017400345.1 Oscillospiraceae bacterium | reverse complement strand
TCAATCTGCAATAACAATTTATCTTTAGATGTAGCAGTTGATGCTTGAATGTCTGCACTATTAATTATAAGTGTAGAATCCTCATCGTTAACAATCAGCCTATTTGTGCTTTTGGTCTTTGCCTTTAAGTTTGCCAAAGTCATTTCAAAGCCGCCGTCACTTAATATCTCATACTTCCCCTTTGTTTTTTCAACAACAAATGGGCTTTCTTCAATCACATAGGCATATTTTGTATCGTTCGTGTTAAATGTTACAACACCATCATCCATTATGTATACGCCCATCTTTTTAACTAACTTCCCGGTTGACCTGTTAATTTTATATACCGAACATGGCAAATCGATCTTTAGCTTTTTAGAGATCAAATCGGCTGCACCATAAACATCCACTTCAAACGGCAACTTCTTTTGCACCTTACCAAAAGTCATAATTTGGATATCCTCACCGTTACCAAAAAGCTTTTTATTCTTCTTTATAGCTTTGGTTAAAAGTGCACTTTTTTCTGCCATATCGGTATCTAAATTTATTTTTCCGTTTTTCTTTTCCCAATTTTGCATGTAGGCATACACTTTTTTTGCTTCAGCATCAGACATTTCGCCAGTTTCTTTGGAGCCGGCTGCCTTTCTTACACTTTCCTTGTTAATCTTAACACCAGATTCTCCACTTTCTCCTGCACTGTTAGAGCTTGTAGTTAATAAACCTTCGGAACCGATTGTTTTGCTAGTTGCGGTAGTAGTGGCTGTGGTTGTTGCCCAAGCCACTTCATCCATCGGGATCTTTTCTCCGCTAATAATCTCTAACTCGTCAACTACATCCGAGTTGAAAGCTTTTCTAAGAGATTCTGCACTCTCAAAAATACCACCGTTGCCTGTTAGCTAAAGTCACCCGAGGTAGATCTTATTGTTCTGCCGTTAACTGTAACTGTTGTTGTATCTGTAGGTGTAGTTGTGGTTGTAGATCCACTTGAAGACGAACCACTCGATGATGAACCGCCTCCGCCACCGCCAGAGCTACCGCCACCGCCAGAGCTACCGCCTGAACTTGACGATGAACCGCTTGAAGAAGACGATGATGTAGTTGTTGTGGTTGTTGGCACATATACAGCCGGTTCAGCCACGGTAAATCTAAGTGAATTTGTCCTACCACTAAAGTCTGTTAATTCAAATGTATACGTTCCAGCTACTTTAGTTGTATATTCACAGTGGTTAACATATGGGGCATCTGTAGGATTCTTGCTCAAATTATCAAAACTTAAAGCGCCACTACTTGCCGGGTGTGTAAGTGCCATTGTTTTAACAGCTGCAACCCCTGCATCATTAAAATCAAATGCAAGTGTTACACCACTGCTCACATTGCCTACAACAGAAACTGAAGAACTGCTACTAGGTACTTCAACTGCAGCAGCTGTGCCTACTTTATATGTAATGTTTTCAAATCCCGGTTCAACTGCATCGTAATAAAACGGTGCTATACCCACAATATTACTACTTGCATCACGTAACACTAATGTATAAAAACCTGCAGCTGTATTGCCCCACTTTATATTAAAGTACTTTGTAGTTGCTCCACTTGGTTCAGCTACTCTTAATGCTGCTAACACATCAATATCGGTTTCATCTTCGGTGTCTGCTGCACTTTTTGGTTTAATATCCTCAAAAGCAGCATTTTGGTTGTCTTCAACTGCAACAATTGCGCTATTCATCAAGCACTTTTTTGCCCGTTAAAGAATTTATTATATAGCTATTAGCTGCACTATAACCATTATAGCTATTATCTGCACTATAACCACTAGTATCTGTAAAGTAAACCGGCAAATATTCTGTTATTATTGTGTTGCCATTCACCTGTGTTCCAATATACCCTGAACATGGAGTGTCTGATAACAAATTGCCTGTAATACTATTCAATTTTCCATTGGTTCCCAAAGTTTCAACGCCGGCATATTTCAAACCTGCTACTGTATAACTGTTCCCTATGGAATTTACAAAAACACTTTCGCCAGCTTTTGCACCGCGCCACAGTTTTGGTCCATCTCCAACCTGATCATAAGTTGTCATAAATACAACAGGTGTGTTTACAAATTGAGTATCCGTTTGAGTATCCGTAACATTTGAACTCAAAACAATTGGTTTGTTCTCTATAAAAATATCCACATCAGATTTGTGTTCAACATCTACCGTACTCTTATTTAAAACCAAACCAGTTATTGCATTCATTGTGCCGCTTGTGTAAACCTGATTACCTTTATCTGTTGCATAGTTGCTTGCCTCAAATTTAAAGCCGTTTGTATTAAAGTTGGCGGCTTCACCAAGGTTAGCAACTGCACCACCAATTGCGGCATGGCAACCTGTTATTGTAACATCGTTGTTAGCTCTGTTTAAAACCCCTTTGTTAAGTATAGCACCACCTTGCTCAGCACTACAATTGTCAATTTTTGAATCGCTTATAACTACTGTGCCAGAGTTGTAGATAGCCCCACCGAAAACACTATTATTGTTAGTGAAATTTGTTCCTGTTATAACACATTTTCCTCCTTTACTAACAAACAGTAATGGAGCGCAATTTTGCACTCCGGCACCATCCAGGGTAAGTGATGAACTTACAAGCATACCAGAAACGAGTTTTAATGTGGTACCTGATGTAACTGCGCACAAAGGACCAGTGAAGTTTGCCCCACGGGTGAGCGTTTTGTTTGAAGCTACAATATTGCAATTTTCTGGACAACTTAATTCTTTTGTAACAGTCATATTCTCCAATAATCGAATTTCAAACCGTACCGGAATATCAAGTGAAACAGCTGCCGGTGACACTGCTGATGTTTGACCAGCAACAGAATTCACCGATGAAGGCACATAGTGCATCGCGTCGTGCAGTGTGTCGAAGTCTTGAGCGTCAACATGAATATCGGCGCAAAGTGACCCGGGTTGATCGGGGTTTTGTTTTATTGTATAGTTATAACCAACTTCACCATCAGCCAAAGTATTAACAATAGTTCCATCGGATTTAACTATACCGGTAGAATTTTCTGCTGCAACAGTGTAGATAACGCCATCCACCTTCCCTGTTGCAGCTGCCTGTGCGCCTATATAACCAAACCGTGTTCCTGCTGCAAATACTCTACTAGTTCCCAAAGTGTTTGCAAACACTAAAAAAGCCACAAAATTCGAAAGATGCTTTTTTAGTTTTAATTTTGTAGATCTCATTTGTTTTACTTCCTCCTTGTTTTAATTTTAGTTTTAATTTTATTTAAAGAATAAGATCTAAAGCTAAAAATACAACTGCCCCCCTTTTGTTAGGAATTATTAAAACCGTTAACAAAACCAAAACCACTTTCGTTACTAGCAAAGTATACCATATATTTCCAAAAAAATCAATTCTTTCTGTTAATTTTCTATTAATTTTTGTTGTTTTAATATCCCATGACTTTTTAGTCGCATTTAATAAAGTAACTTTTTAATTCAAATTTAGCGTTTTTTTATTTCAAAATCACCTTATTTTCACTCAAAAAAGCATAATGTCAGTCCTATAATTTACTTATCAAAGCAATGAAAGAATTTTATTCATTTCAAAAAAAAACGAATTTTCAGCTTACGAATTTAAATTCAAATATATAACTATAACCATCCCGTGCAGCGGGGTGGTTATATATCGTTGATTTTTAAAAAGTACAAAAAAAGTTGATTTTTCGGCTTTACTAAAACAAAAATTTTATTTTGTTCCACGTGGAACAAATGTTGAAAACTTTTTAAATAAAAAATAACCCCCGTCATAAACGAGGGCTTTTTATTTAATATTTTTTTATTCTCTTTCTTCCTTCAGCTTCGTAACTATATCTCTTAAATATGCTGCATGCTCGAATTCCAGCATTTTTGCAGCTTTTTTCATCTCTCGTTCCAGTTTTTTAATTAATTTAAGCTTTTCCGTCACACTTAGCTTTTTCTCGTTTTGTAAGGTCATTTTCGCCTCTTCTGCCTCGTGCGAGATTTCGAGAATATCTCGAATGTCTTTTTTAATAGTTTGCGGCACAATATTATGCTCTTCGTTATACCTTTGCTGAATGCTTCTTCTGCGCTTTGTTTCTTCTATTGCAGCGGCCATTGAATCTGTAATTTTATCTGCATACATAATCACCTGACCATTTGCATTTCTGGCTGCTCTGCCAATCGTTTGAATTAGTGATATTTTAGACCTTAAAAAGCCTTCTTTATCTGCATCTAAAATTGCAATAAGTGAAACTTCCGGTAAATCTAAACCTTCTCGAAGTAAGTTTATACCTACTAAAACGTCAATTTCACCTAGCCTTAAAGATCTAATGATTTTTGTACGTTCAATTGTTTCCACATCGCTGTGCATATATCCAACTTTAATATGTTCATTCTTAAGATAGTTAGTTAAATCTTCTGCCATCTTTTTGGTTAATGTTGTTACTAGAACTCGCTCGTTTTTTTCTATTCTAAGCTTTATTTGCTCTAATAAATCTTTAATTTGGCCTTCAATTGGTTTTACAATAATCTCCGGGTCAAGCAATCCGGTTGGTCTAATTAATTGTTCAAATATATTTTCACCGCTTTTTTTGCATTCAAAATCATTAGGAGTAGCACTAACAAAAATCACCTGGTTAATTTTACTATAAAATTCATCAAAATTAAGCGGTCTGTTATCTCGCGCAGAGGGTAATCTAAAACCATTTTCTATTAAGTTATTTTTGCGCGATGCATCTCCTGCAAACATACCTCTTACCTGTGGCAAAGTAACATGTGATTCATCAACCACCAGCAAATAATCATCTGGCAGATAATCTAACAATGTAAAAGGAGAACTGCCCGGTTGTCTTCCTGCAAGCACCCTGGAATAATTTTCAATTCCTTTGCAAAAGCCCACTTCTTGTAGCAATTCCATATCATAATTCGTGCGTTCGCGGATCCTCTGTGCTTCAATTAGCTTACCGTTTTTTTCAAAATATTTTACCTGGTTTTTCATCTCACTTTTTATCTGTTCAATTGCCGGCGGTAGTTTTTCTTTTGGAATAACATAGTGAGATGCCGGGTAAATTGCTACGTGGTCTAACCTTGCTTTTGCTTGGCCTGTAATTGGATTAATTACTGCAATTGTCTCAACTGCATCGCCCCAAAATATAACTCTAATTGCACTTTCGTACTCATATACCGGAAAAATATCCACAACATCGCCGCGCACTCTGAACTTGTTATGAATAAACTCAATATCATTACGCTCATATCTAATATCAATTAGCTTTTCTATTAGCTGTTCACGAGAAATCTGCATATTGGGCCGTAAAGAAATAACCATTGTTCTATAATCTATCGGATTCCCTAAACTATATATGCAAGACACACTGGCAACCACAATTACATCTCTGCGTTCAGAAATTGAAGCCGTTGCACAATGCCTTAATCTATCAATTTCTTCGTTAATAGAGCTATCTTTTTCAATGTAAGTATCGGTGCTTGCAATATATGCTTCTGGTTGATAATAATCATAATAGCTAACAAAATATTCAACTGCATTTTCGGGGAAAAATTCTTTAAATTCACTGCATAACTGAGCTGCTAACGTTTTATTATGCGCCAAAACCAGAGTGGGCCGCTTTGCCCGTTCTATTACATTAGCAATTGTGAACGTTTTACCAGAGCCTGTAACCCCTAAAAGCGTTTGTTCTCTGTGCCCAGCAGCTAGAGAATGCACTAAATTATCTACTGCCTTCTCTTGATCTGGGTTCATTCTATAATTCGAGATTAACTTAAATTCTGCCAAAACTGCTCTCTCCTAAGCTTAAATTTATACTTATTTTAAAAGCTCCGCTAAAGTCACTTCATATGCTTTTTGCATGTCATTAAACTTCACTACAGAATATTCGAACTCCCTTGTTTTGTTAGCAAGTTTTTTTATTATCAGTTCCAAAAAGTTCGGGTTCTTTGCCAAAACTGGCCCTATAAGATGTGTGGCAAATAAATTATTCTTTTGCATCCCTTCAAACTTATCATTTCTTGAATTGCCAACACCTTTTATAACTTTAAACAGCGGTTTTTCGTTAGATATAATTTTAGTTGCGCGATTTATAAATCCAACTATTTTACTGTTTGTTAATTCGCACTCAAACACACAATCTTGCATCGTGGGAGTGTTATATGTTTCGTACGTTTCTATATCTAATATGGAAAGTCCTTCTACTTCCTCCCCGTTTTCTTTAACAATTTTTTTGCCAAACAAAGACATACTATTACCCGTTAACAAAACTACCGCATTTTTCTCAAATATCAGTTTGTTTAATTCATCTGTAAAGTTCTGTGTCTCTTTTAGTGAAGCGAACATACTTTTTTCTGTTCCGCTGCCTATATAAACAAAGTCAAAATCCCAGTCCAGAACATCTTTTGGCATGGCTTTAACAGTTTCAAATGCAATGTTGCCTGCTTTTAGTCTGCGTTCAAGTATTTTTATATTGCCTGTTTCTCCATAAAGATTCATTAAATTATCAAATAAATGTAATATTTTAACCATTAAAAACACCTTCTAAAATTAGTTTGTGAGCTCTTTTACCACTCGTTCTTGATCTGCAAGGCAGGTAAGCACAAATAATTTGCCCTGCTTGTGAGTTTTTACTGCACTTTTAAGCAACTGAAAATTCGGTTCACAGAAAATTTTCTCTTTAGGAATCTCTGTGGAGTTAAAACGCACTAATAGATCGTAGCAGTATTTGCCACCTAAAATGATACTTTTCACTCGGTCTGTGTTTAACTCTTCAAAGTCTATATCCCACAGCCATGAGGTTTCACTTGTAAAGTATTTTCTACTTATTCTATCTACTACAATCAGTACGGATACAGCTTCGTTTTGGTTTAAAACATGTGCAATTGAGCAGTTATAAGACATTGAATTTTCGTGCTTAGATATTAAAAGTTCGGCAGCTGAACCATCAAATACAAAATTTAAAATTCGCCCTGTTTGAGATTTGTGATTGCTTAAAGCCTGTGCTACCTTACTTTGTTTAACTCCACAGCATGAACATGTTACAAAAGCTGCTAACAAATTATACATATTATGAATATCCAAGTTATCTGTTTGAATTTGGAATTTGCTGTTAATTTCAATTGTTTTGGTTTTTGTATCTACATTGGTAATGGCAAATTGGCTATTAGCGCTGCCATTTGAACAATTTGTGCATTTAAATCTGCCGAGTGAGCCATAATTTTTATATTCATATTGAAGCGGCATTTTACAGTTGGGGCAAAATGCACCATCGTTGTAACTTAGCATGGTTTTTGGTGATGAGATTGCTGTTTTATTAACTGTATAGTAAATTGCATTTTCGAATTTAATCCCAAACGATGCAACAATCGGATCATCTGCATTTAAAATTAATTTGCTATTAGGTGATATACACTGAGCAATAATATCAAAAATCCATTCTGGATGCCGGTTACGTGTAAGTTGGTCTCTTAATAGGTTGGTAATTAAAAAATATTTTGGTGTAAAGTATTGGAATGTTAATCTAGCATAACGTTCGTCACTTTCTATTACCAATGCCTGCGGTTTAAAGTTACCTTTAAAATCACAATTGCTTAAAATTAATGTGGTTACACCTTCAATTTGATTAGAACCTTCTTTGTTATAAACTGTATCTACACCAGATTTTTTTAGTGTAGTTGCAATCAGTTCTGTGGTTGACGTTTTACCGTTACTGCCTGTTACTGCAATTATATTTTCACACAATTTGACTTTTTTAAGCACATCTGGGCAAATTTTTAACGCTAACTTGCCGGGTAAACTGCTAAAGCCTCCTACAATGGAGCCACAAAAATGCAGGACTCTGCAAATTAGTATAGCAATAAACATTCTCATAATTAATCTCTCCTAACAAAAGCCTTTAAACTTTACTTGCTTTTTTGCCAACGTTTTTTAAACTAAATAAACAGCCACAATAGTTTTGCCGATATAATTCATATTTCTTTGAAAATTCAATAGAGCGTTTATAACCATCTTTTTTCTTAAAATCCGCACATAAAAATTCTACCTTATAGTCTTTAGCAATATTTAATCCAATTTGGTTAATTACATGTGCATCCTTATGCGGGCTTGTTGTTAAAGTTGTTGTAAAGTAGTTTGAGTTAGTTTCTTTAGCAATTTGGGCTGTTTTTTTTAGCCTTAATTCAAAGCACTTTTGGCATCTAAAGCTCCTTTCTGGTAACGATTCTAGCCCTGTTACATATTCCAAAAATTCTTGTTCATTATATTTTGGTGTTATGATATTTATGTTGTAACCCGCCTTAGCTATTAATTTTTGCTGCTCGTTTTGCCTTTTTAAAAATTCTTCTTTAGGTTGGATGTTTGGATTATAAAACAACAATGTAACATTAAAATAGTCAGTTAATCGTTCTAAGGCAACACTGCTACATGGTCCACAGCAACTATGCAATAGCAAGCTTGGTTTAAGGTCTGTTGTTTTTAAGTTTCTTAAATGTTGTTCCATTATTTTTGAATAGTTCTCTTGCAAATTAATCACCTTATTTTTTTTATAAGCCGGTTTATTTAACTGTTTGCGAATTTAAAACATAGAAAGTTGATTACTTTCTGGCATACCCTTAAGCGCTCCAAAAGCACTTAATTCGGAAATAAAACCACGAGAAATGCCCGACTTACGAACTAAATCTTCAACTGAAAATAATTTTTCTGTTTTGGCAACTGTTGCTAACTTGTTGGCTGCGTTGCTGCCTACCCCTTTTAGCGCAGAAAATGGCAAACGAATACGACCTTCGTCTATTATATAACGAGTTGCTTCAGATTTATAAAGATCTACCGTAGCAAATTCAAACCCTCTGGCTAAAATTTCATAAATTATTTGCAGCATCATGCATTGTTCATTATCTTTTGCTGTTTTTTTAACATCCGGCTTATTTAACTCTTTGAATTTTTTAGCAGCATATAATTTACCATTAAACAGCCAATCATATTCCAGCGGAACATCTTTAATTGAAAGAAGTACCGTATAAAACTCTAACGGATAGTATAATTTAAAATAGCCTAAACGTATAGCTGCAATAACATATGCCGCCGCATGCGCTTTAGGGAACATATATCTGATCTTTTTGCAGCTTTCTATATACCAGTCCGGAACGTTATGTTCTTTCATTATTGTTATATATTCTTCGCTTAACAAAGTACTAGCTTTGCCTTTTCTCACAATCTCCATAATTTTAAATGCTAAATCTGGCTCCAGCCCTTTTTGCAACAAGTATGTCATAATACTATCTCTTGTTCCAATAACATCCGAAATTGTACAAATTTTATTTTTTATTAAATCTTGAGCATTTCCTAACCAAACATTAGTTCCGTGTGAAAGTCCGGATATCTGTAAAAGATCTGAAAAAGATTGTGGATTCGCCTCTATTAGCATTTGTCTAACAAATCCTGTGCCCATTTCTGGCAAACCTAAGCTTCCTGTTGCACAGTCAATATCATCTAGAGAAACACCCAATGGAGCTGAAGATGTGAACATTTTAACCACATTTTTATCACTCATAGGAATATCTGCAATTTTAACACCTGTTAATTCTTCTAAGTGTTTATACATTGTAGGTACATCGTGACCTAATAAATCTAATTTGAGAATTGTATCGTGGAGTGAATTAAAATCAAAATGCGTAGTTACTACCCCACTATCTTTATCATCTGCTGGATGCTGTACCGGTGTGAAATCATAAACCTCAAAATCACTAGGCACAACTACCATCCCTCCGGGATGTTGACCTGTTGTTCTTTTTATACCTGTGCAACCTAAAATTAAGCGTGCTTCTTTTGCTTTGCTTACTTTTATGTTGTTTTTCTCTAAATATCTCTTCACAAAACCATATGCTGAGCGATCCGCAATTGTTGCAATAGTTCCTGCTTTAAAAACATGTGCTGAACCAAACAGTTCTTCGGTATATTTATGAGCGGTGGCTTGGTATTCACCCGAAAAGTTAAGGTCTATATCTGGTGCTTTTTCTCCATGAAAGCCTAAAAATGTCTCAAAAGGTATATTATGCCCATCTCTTTTATATTGTGTATTGCAAATTGGGCAGTTTTTTTCCGGCAAGTCATAACCTGAACCTACTGAACCATCTAAAATAAATTCGGAATTCTTACACTCTGGGCAAATGTAGTGAGGAGGTAGAGGGTTAACCTCTGAGATGCCCGCCATTGTTGCCACAAAAGATGAGCCAACCGAACCTCTTGAACCTACTTGATAACCATCTTTAACCGATTTAAGCACTAATTTTTGCGCGATAACATAAAGTACCGCAAAACCATGATTTATTATCGCGTCCAGTTCTTTTGTTAATCGTGCTTCAACTATCTCTGGCAGTTCTTCACCATAAGCATCATGTGCCGCTTTTAGGCTATATGAACGTAATAATTCTTCTGCTCCTTCAATTTTAGGCGTAAATGTTCCCTGCGGTATTGGTAATATTTCTTCTATCTGATCTGCAATCCTTTGAGTATTATGGACAACAATTTCTTCTGCGATCTCTTTACCTAAAAACGAAAAATTTTCTAGCATCTCTTTTGTTGTTTTAAAATACAGCGGCGGCTGTATATCAGCACCTTCAAACCCTTGTGCTTCCATTAATATTCTGCGGTACATTTCATCTTTTTTATTCAAAAAATGTACATCGCCGGTTGCAACTACCGGTTTTTTTAATGTTTTGCCAACACCAACGATCTTTTTTACAAAGCTTTGCAGCTCCTCTTTGCTTTCTACCAACCCTCTTTTTAGCATAAATATATTATTTTCAACCGGTTGTACTTCCAAAAAATCGTAAAATTCAGCAATGGACAGCAAGCTTTTTGCATCACTGCCATATGAAACTGCTCTGAATAATTCACCAGATTCACAAGCTGACCCAATGAGCAAGCCCTCTTTATGTTTTTTGATTAAGCTTTTGAGCAGCCTTGGCTTTTTATAAAAGTAATTTAAGTGGGAAAACGATACTAATTTATAAAGATTTTTTAGACCTACTTGATTCTTGGTTAACAATATAACGTGGGAAGTAGGTAGCCGTTTATATAGTTCTGCGTTAGAAATTGTAATTTGAGCCCTTGCATTAATATCTGACTGCATTTTAAGCACAATTCTCGCCAGCACATCAGCGTCATCGCATGCTCTGTGATGGTTAAAATCACCTACATCTAAATAGTCCGCTACAGTATCTAATTTGTGGTTTTTAAGTTCGGGGTAGAGAATTCTTGCAATTTTCACTGTATCGATATACCGCGTTGGAATTTTAATACCACACCTATTCGCTGTTGCACTAATAAAACTCATATCAAATTTTGCATTATGCGCTACAAAAATAGGCTCTGTTGAAACATTACAAAAATCTAAAAATTTAGTTAGTGCTTCGTCTTCTTTAGGCGCATCTTTTACCATATCATCTGTAATGCCCGTAAGCTCTGTAATTCTTTGCGGGATTGGCTTTTGCGGATTAACAAAAGTGTTAAATGTTTCTGTTATCTGACCATCTACAACTTTTATTGCGCCTATTTCTGTAATGCGTTCAAACTCTGCATTTAAACCTGTTGTTTCAATATCAAAGACCACCATGTTCTTACACGATTTTATTGCGGCAATGTCATCAAATTCTTTTACTTGAGCGTCCTTTGCCTCTTTAGAATTATAATCATCATCATTTACCATATAGCCTTCTATACCATAAATAATCTTAATATCCTTGCCCGCTTTTTTAAGTTTCTGAGCCGCCATCGCGGCATCCGGAAATGCCTGTACAACTCCATGGTCTGTTATTGCAATTGCCTTGTGACCCCAGCTGCAAGCCTTGTTAACTATTTCAGATACATCGGAAATGCCATCCATGGCAGACATATTGGTGTGTAAATGCAGCTCTACTCTTTTCTCTTCTGCCGTATCTACTTCCGGTTCTTCTGCAAAAACCTCAATATTATAAGCTGAAACAATTAGCTCATTTAAAAATTTATCGTTACTTAACTTACCACTAACCTTAATAGCTGTTCCTTTTTTTAAAATTTTGCCAAGTTCCACTGCCTCTTCTTTAGGTTTAATATGTTTTACAATAATACAATCTGTTTCATCCTCACCATAAATTGAAAAAATAACCCGACCATTTTTAATTTCAAAAGAATCTACCGAAAAAACTTTGAGCTTTAAAGACACTTTGGAATCCGAAGTGCATTTGAGTGCCTCTGCTACCGTGATAATATCTTTTTCCATATCTTTTGTATTTCTAGAACTAAGGTTTGTATTAAGACTTATATTAAAATTATCATTTGATACTTTTGAAATTTGCGTTACATTTTTACTGGATACATGTTCTTCGTTAGCGTGTGGTGTACTTTCTTTCATATTTTTGTCAAGCAGATTATAGCTATTTTGAAGTTTTGCATTCTCTTCTTTCTGTTGAACAAACTCTATTGCCGGTGATATGTCAAAAAGTTCTTTAAAAGCTTGCGCTATTTTGGTTGCATAAATCTCTTTAGAAAATATCCCGTTTATATACTTTACGTTTACTGTTGCTATAGTGTAATTGTTATTTAAGCTACAATCACGTAAAATTCCATAGACCGGCAAACCAAAATCAACAAGTTTGTTAAGCAAAACTTTAAAAGTTTCTTCTCCGTTTTGCAATAAGTTAGTCTTAAACCTAATGCTAAGATTAATTCTTTTATTTTGAAAAAACTTTTTTAGCAGGGTCTTTAATTCTCTTTTTTCTTCAGATGTGAAAAATACACCAGATAGACCAATAAGGTTGATTTCTGACTTGTATTCATCTAAAATCAACCTATCTATTTCTAAATTTAATAATGTTTCTGAACATTCTATTTTTACATCATAATTCTTTAAGTTCTGACATATTGCTTCTTTTAAGTTCAATGCAAAATTCCCTTCTTAAAAAATTGTCAATCTGCACATCTTTCACAAGGTGTATACCCCTGCTCTTTTGCCTCGGTTATAGTTATACTCTTTGCATTTTTACTTGCACAATTTAATGAATAATGATATTTTTTGCCATTGGGTGTTATATATACAGTTATGATATTCTGTTTTTCTGTACTTAACATATTTCCTGCTCCGCTAGAACTTTTGGGCATATACGTTAAAAAATGTTGTGTTACAAACCATACATAATAGCCGTCTTTTTTTTGGCAATAAAACCCCACTCCTATATAATCAAAGTCTCCCAGCATATTCTTATAGTGCGGTTTGCTAGCTTTAAATTTACTAAAAACTAGCTGCGGTGTTGGCATATAGTAAGTATAGCCCCTCTGAATGTTTTCTGCCCATCTTCTTTTATTTGTTATATTGATCTCGTCTTCATCAAATACAGTATCCCATAAAGAACTGTCTGGTCTTGTGTGTGAAAAATAATCGTTGTCAAACATTTCTTTCGATCTTAGTCTCGCACTCTTCTTAAGCTTAGTTCTTAGTTTTAGTTGTTTTAGAGATGTGCTATGTTCTTTATTATAGCGTTTACGTTCTTTATTAATTAGTTTAATAACCTCTTTTTCTAATTTTATGCAATTACCGTCTTTATTAATTGTGTATTTTTCATTTTGGCTGTTATTTGCAACTTCTAGTGTTTTATCTTGTAAAAGCTCGGCATATATACCAAAGCTTTGATTGTTTGCTGCACTTATAAGTAATATAATCAATATACTTGTAAAAATACAGTGTTTCATACTCTTAAACTCCATTATTAATCATTTTCACCATCTCGTTAACTGCTAATGAGTCGCAACGTTCATTTTCTGGGTGTGCATTATGCCCCTTAACCCAAAAAAACGTAACATCGTGGACTTTTAAAAGAATTAAAAGTTCTTTCCAAAGGTCAACATTAAGGACTGGTTTTCTATTACTAGTCTTCCAGCCATTCTTCTGCCAATTACTAATCCAGCCTTTCTTAAAAGAATCTACAACGTATTTAGAATCACTGAATATTTCTACCTCACATGGTTCTTTTAATGTTTTAAGAGCCATTATTACTGCCGTTAATTCCATTCTGTTATTTGTTGTTTCTTTTAACGCTCCAAAAATTTCTTTCTCTTGCTCTTTATATCTTAAAATTGCTGCGTAGCCCCCTGGACCAGGATTGCCTGAGCAAGCACCGTCTGTGAATATTGTTACTTTTTTCTTCAATTTTTCGCCTCGTTCCTACTTTATTAAGCATTAAGGTTCACATCACTTTCTACTATATCTGGTGACGCTTTAGATTTGATGAAATTAACAATTCCGCAAGGGAAATAGAATAAAAAGAAAATACCACCAGTTAATATACCAAAATTAAAGTAATACTCTAACCCTTCACCAAAATCATCTAGTGGACTTGCTGTTTCTGGCGCATGGGATAAATACATATAGTTTTGGTCGAATACTTTATCTATAAATGCGACCAAAACTGCTACAAATATTAATGTTTTTAGTGCATATAAAAAAGATTTAAATGAAATTTTATATCTTTCTACAATTAAGCCATAGCACATTGTTAAAATAATATAACTATGGATGATAAAAAAGTGATAAAATCTAAATTTATTAGCGCCATATACTAGTGCTGGGAAAGCCAAAGCTGCAATTGCTCCTATACTCCAAAAATAAATCAGTTCAAAAATGTGTTGCTTTTGAGTTTTATTGAGTTCATTCTTTGAATTAAAAACAACTGACAAAATTAATGTTATGCTACATAGATCAAAATAAAACAAATTCCCTAAAAAGTTCTCATCGTTTATATAGTTCCAAACGTGAAACAAAAGTTCGCAAACAATAGTTATGCTGCTAGAAATTACTTTGATTAGCTTGTCCGCTTTTGGTGTTATTTTATTTCTAAAAAACACCATTAACATAATTAATATCGCTAATATATAAAGCACTATTAAGTGCTCCTGACCATAAGCTTCGAATCCGTAGTTATTGTAAGACCCTTGCCAAAAATGTTTTAGCATATTTATTGTTCTTCCTTCCCACATATTAAGCTATAATTATTATACCATGAATAATAAATTTTGTAAATCTTTATCGCCAATTAAAGCTTGTTAGATTACCTGTGCATCGAAAACCACTAAAATTATGTTGCCGTAAAATTTCGTATGTTGCAATTGCCACCGCATTAGAAAGGTTAAGGCTTCTAGATTCTGAAATCATTGGTATTCTAACACAACTATGTTGATTTTTTAAAAGTAAAAGCTCCGGCAAACCCGCATCTTCTCTGCCAAAAACAAGAAAAGAATTTGGAGGATAATTTAATGCTGAATAAACTTTTTTTGCTTTTGTTGAAAAATAAAAAAAATTACCATGGTTTTGCTCAAAAAAGTCAGTTAAATTTTCGTAATATTTTATATTAAGCATATGCCAATAGTCTAGCCCTGCTCGTTTGAGTTTTTTGTCATCTATCTCAAAACCAATTGGTTTTATTATATGCAAGTTACTATTAGTTGCTGCACATGTTCTTGCAATATTGCCCGTGTTTTGTGGAATTTGAGGTTCTACTAGCACAATATTTAAGTTGATCTTACTCATATGTTTCCCCTTTTTTATTATGGAGTCGCTCAAAAGAAATATGCTTCTTAATTCAACAGAAGCATATATATTATTAAGAGTTAATTATAATAAATCTTTCTTCTTTAGAATTAAGTAACTTCCCAATGTGGAAATTACTGAAATAATAACTAAAACTATTAAACCATAACTTTTATTGCCCATTGGTAAAGGAACATTCATACCATAAAAGCTGGAAATTAATGTTGGAATTGCTAATAAAATTGTGATTGAAGTTAAAAACTTCATTGCAATATTCAAATTGTTAGAGATAATAGAAGCATAGCTGTTCATTGTGCTTGTAACTATTCCAGAATATATACTTGCCATCTCTATTGCCTGCCGAATTTCAATCAAAACATCAGATAAAATGTCTTCATCATCTTCGTATAATTTTAAAACTCTGCCTCTCATTATTTTCTCTATAGTTGCTTGGTTCGATTTTAAAGAAGTTGAAAAATAAACTAATGATTTTTCTAACTCTAACAGCTGTAAAAGCTCCTTGTTCTTCATGGAACTTTTTAGTTGAGCCTCTAATAAACTTTCTATTTTATCTATTTGTTTTAAGTATTGTAAAAATCTGATCGCAATACGATAAAGCATAATAAATAAAAACTGCGTTTTATACTGTGTGTTAAGGTTCTTTACTCTTGAATCTTCAAGTTCTTTGATCACTGTGTTCTCTTTTAATGAAATTGTTAATACAAAATCCTTTGCGATTACTACTCCAAGTGGCATCGTAAAATATAGTAATGTGTTTTCGCTTTGCCGTTCCGCATACGGTGCGTCTACAATAACTAATGTTTGTTGACCATCATCGCTTATTTCCGTTCTAGATGATTCTTCTTCATCTAACGCTGAATTTAAAAACATCTCGTCTATATTAAGCACGTTTTTTAAATATTCTAGTTCGGTTTCATCTGGTGCAATAACATTAACCCAGCAACCTGATTCTAAAGAATCTATTTGGCAAATTTTGCCATTAACTGACTTGTAAAATTTTAGCATTGAATTCACCTCTATATAAAACTGTTTTTAATGACTAAGAAATAAATTCACTTCCATAATTGTTTTTAATTACTTCTGCAAAAAGTGGTGCTGCTGAAAGTATTTTTACTTTTTTTAATTCATTTTTTGCCACAAGTGGTATTGTATTTAGTAAAGCTAGTTCGCAAATTTCACTATCTTTTATCAAAGTTGTTGCTTGCCCAGAAAGTAAACCATGTGTAGCACACGCAAAAACTTCTTTTGCTTTGCCAATTTTTTTAATGGCTTCTGCAGATTTACATAATGTCCCCGCCGTATCTACTATATCGTCTATGATAATAGCATGTTTTCCTTCAACATTTCCAATAATACTCATAACCTCACATACATTTGCCTTTTCTCGCTGCTTTTCAACAATAGCCATAGGAACGTTTAATAGCTGTGCAAATTTTCGCGCTCTTTTTACTGAACCTATATCTGGAGCAACAACTACCAGATCTTCTTTCTGATTCTTAAATTTCGCCTCAAAATAATCTAAAAATACGTTAAGCCCTAAAATATTATCTACCGGAATATCAAAAAAGCCCTGAATTTGCGGTGAATGCAGATCCATAGTAATTATTCTATTTGCCCCTGCGGCCGTAAGAAGATTCGCAACTAATTTCGCAGATATAGGGTCATTTGGTCTCACTTTTCTATCTTGCCTAGCATAGCCAAAATATGGGATAACTGCTACAATATTTTTTGCTGATGCTCTTTTACATGCATCAATCATAACAAGCAATTCCATTAAATTATCGTTGACCGGTGGGCATGTGGACTGAACTAAAAATACATCGCGGTCTCTAACCGGCTCTAGAAGAGAGATATTACTTTCTCCGTCTGCAAAATTGGAAATTTTTGCATTGCCTAAACTAAGTTTTAAAATTTTTGCTATTTCTTCTGCTACTAGTTTTCCTGCTGTTCCTGCAAATATTTTTATTCCCCTTGTATTAAATTTCATAATATTCGCCTCATTTTTATGCAAATTCCATTTGAAATAATAACATTTTTGAGTTGGCTTTGTCAATAAAAAATTAATGGTGGTGGTGATGATGATGAGTTTTATTTACATTCAAATAGCCACGCATTTCAAATTCACAATTATCTTCTTTGCATCTTTCACATTCAAATTCTATCTCTATAGTAATATGACCAATATTATAGTCTAGCATTACATCGCGCACAAATTTCTTTATTTCTGAAAGTTCTAACTCATTTAAGCCATCGCACACAACAATATGTATTGTTGAATACGTATTAATTCCATCTGCTAACCACATGTGTATATGATGAACATTTATTATTTTACTGTTCTTTAAAAGGTCATTCTTTAGTTTAGCTACATCAACATCTTTGGGCGCCCTCTCAAGTAACACCTCAAAAATTAGTTTTAAATTTTTGATAACATTTATTAGAATAAATACTACAATGCCCAATGATAGCAGCGGGTCTAATATGTTTACATTAAATATTTTTATTAAAAAGCTTACTGCAAGTGTCGCCACCCAAATCATTACATCGCTTAACAAATGCAAACTCACCGCACGTTCACTGATGCCAGTACCTTTTGCTGTCTTGTAACCCCCCAAACCTTTAAACACAATACCAAAAATCGATAAAATTAGCATGCCATTTTTGTCAACTTCTTGCGGTGAATAAAATCTGGGTAAAGTCTCGTAAAAAATTACAATACAACTTGTTAGCAAAATTAAAGAGTTAATTAATGCCCCAAAAAAAGAAAAACGCATATAGCCATATGTATATTTTTCGTTGGGGCGCCTTTCTGATATTTTTTCAAGTATCCAAGATGCACCAAGTGCTACTGTATCACCACAGTCATGAATAGCATCTGATATAATTGATATGCTATTTGTTAAAATTCCACCAATAATTTCTACTATAAAAAAAGCTATATTTAGCAATAATGCTAAACCAATATTTTTTGTTGATTCCCGCTTCATTTTATCTTCTCCCATTTTTTATATTCTGCACCTCGAATTTAAATGCTTTACCTCTTTCTTCAAAATTATTAAACATATCAAAACTAGCACAAGCGGGTGAAAGTAATACTACATCTCCCTCTTTGGCATTTTTTGTCGCAATTTCAACCGCATCTTTCATTGTGGTTACTAGTTCTATTTTAGTTTTATTTTTGTTAAAATTTTTAGATTTTGTAATGGCATGTTTGATGCTGTTTGCTGTCGCGCCCATAAGTACCGCACATTTTATTCTTTTGGCAATTTCATCACCCAGTTCATCAAACGGCAACCCTTTATCTGACCCACCAGCAATCAGCACTATTGGTTCTTTGAATACAGAAAGACCTGTTATTGTTCTATGTGGTGTTGTTGCAATTGAATCGTTAAAAAACTTCACCCCATTAATCTCTTCACAAAATTCTATTCTGTGTTCAACTCCATTAAACTCTTTAGCAACCGCCGCTGCATCTTCTGGTGCTACAATGTTTTCTGTTGCCGCAATCGCAGCTAAATAATTTTCTATGTTATGAGATCCTCGTATTTTGATTTCGTTAACCGGCACAATTGCTTGATTTTTAGAATTATACAAAACTCCCTCTTTAACGTGCACCATTGCTTGGTTAAATCCAAAAGTAGTAACTCGCCCCCGTGCCATCTGCGAAAAATAATGTGTATATTCGTCTTTTTGGTTTAGCACTACTTTAGAAAATGCATCTTGGTGCATAATTATATTTTCTTTTGCCTCAATGTAATTTTGCATTGTTTTATGCACATTAAGATGGTTGGGAGTTAAGTTCGTAATAACAGCAACATCTGGGCTTTCTCGCATCGATTCTAACTGAAAGCTGGATAGTTCAACCACAACTATATCTTCTTTATTCATATCATCTACATACGGTAAAAGCGGTTTGCCAATATTACCGCCCAAATGAACAGTTTTACCTGTTTGTTTGAGAATTTTATAGATTATTGTAGTTGTTGTTGTTTTTCCATCACTACCTGTGATTCCAATTATTCGGCATGGACATAATTTGAAAAATAGTTCCATTTCACTTGTAACAATTTTATTTGCCGCTCTAATTCTTTGAATTATTTCACTTTTAAAAGGCAGGCCAGGAGTACGAAAATATATATCTGCATCTAAATCTTTTAAATAGTCTGTTCCTGTTTTTAATTCTACTCCTAATTTTGTAAATTCTTGCGCCAAGTCTGGAGTTATTGGCTTTTTGTCTAAAGCCTGCACTTTTGCTCCTAGTTGTGCAAATTTTAAAATTGCTTGCGTGTGGCTAACTCCAACACCTATAAACGCTATTTTTTTATTCTTATATGAATTTAAAAAGTTCTGCAGTATCATTTTCTTTCATCTTCATTCTTAATTGTATTTATCGATTCATCATCTTCTTTGCGTTCTCCCAGTAAGCCGTTAATTAAACTTATTGGTTTTAATTTGAAATTCTTTATAATTTCAAAAACAAGTATTAATTTTACTTTAGTTAATACACCGTTGTAACCGTTTTCATAATAATGTTCGGTTGGCTCAAACCTCTTTGCTATTGCATAAATTAAAGTAAATACTTCATCGGGTAATGGTTTTGACTGTTTTTTTATAGAATTCATACAGATCAAATACCGTATCATGGAAAAATAAACTGTTAAAAACAGCGCAGAATCACTCATTTTGTTAAAATAAAGAAATGGGATCCCATTGCTAAAGCATTCATTAACCAAAATATTTTCTATCATATAACCATATTTTTCTTCAAAAGGTATATAGTAATTTTCATAAGCTGCTTTGTACTTTTGTGTAATATCTTGCATATCTTTAACGTCAACACCATCAGCTAGTTCTGCAATAAAATCAAGCAGGTGATCTACTTCGTCATTATAATTAGATCTCAACATCGTTTCAAACAACAAATATCCTAAAACCAACTGTTCTTTAAAACTAGATTTGAAATTCTTAAAAATACTTGCATGCTCTACATCACTCAGTTTACTGCTATAAAGCTTAATAAATTCCGCACATTTAGGGTCTTTTACATCAAACAACTGGTCTAAGTGGTTATAAAATGTTGTCAAAAGAAGTAATCTTTTTTCGATAGTAAAATTTCTATTCTGCAATAAATCTATTGCCATATGTTTAAGTTCTGGAATAAATGAAGCGTATTTGTTATATATGTCTGTATATTTTTGCCCTGGATTATCTTTACTCAAATTGCGTTGGATTTTTGTGAATTTTATACCAGATTCCTGATCTAGCATTTTTTTAAGCATTTGCGGGCAAGATGATAACGCGCATGCATCGAGCTCGCCGCACATATTAACATAAGCTTTGGGGTACGATGCGCAAGGAAACCCCAGATATTTTTCACCTAATAAATCTTTAATTAAACAATTGCCGTTTTCATCTAAAAATTTGCATTTGCCTTCTGGTTTTAAAAAAGCATAATCGTATTTAGTATTAGATGCTTCATTTATTTTTAGGTTCTTTTTAGCTATTGTTTGTAGTTTAGTGTCATTGCATGTTATTAAAGTATTGTAGGATTCTTTACTAAAATAAATGATATCAAATCTATTACAGCATTTATCTTTGCACTTTGCTCGCTCACACTGAAAGTCTAGAGCAAAGTCTGGCACATTCATAATTACCTTTGGCATAATAATTCTTCCCTTTTCTTTTAATCTTAATCTATTACCTACGCTGCTTTTTTAAAAAGTTCTTTACCATGTGAATTTAAAACAGTATAGTAATCTTTATATATATTTAATTGCAGTGTACCATCTTTTTGTGTGGAAAAATATTTTACATTGTTTTTAGAAAGCCTATTTAATACCTTTTGACTTGGGTGGCCATACTCATTAAAACCCACAGAAATAAAAGCTATATCCGGCTGCACTGCTTTTAAAAACTCTGGTGTTGTTGAAGTTCTACTTCCGTGATGAGCAATATCCAGCACATTGCTTTTGAGTGAAGAATCATTTTTTATTAGGTCTTTTTCTGCTGTTTTTTCAATATCTCCCGTACTTAAAAAAGACCAGTTGTTATAACTAATTTTTGTAACTAATGAAGTATTATTTAAGTTATTAGCGTTTTTGCTTAACCCTGAAAATATCTTGACTTCTGCCAATCCAAGTTTAAATTCTTCATCTTTACCTACACAGCGCAATCTCACTTTTTTGTTAAGCAGCACATTTAAAAACTTTTCGTATGTAGGCGTTGTAGGTATTATATCCTTGTTTATTTCGGGCATTAACACTTCCCCTACCTTAAAGTTTTTAATAACTTCTGCTGCACCACCAATATGGTCGTTATGCGGGTGTGTTATTATTAAGTAATCTAATTTGTCTTGTTTCTTTTGTTTTAAAAAATCCACAACTCTAGCACCATATTCAACATCACCTGCGTCAATAAGCAAAGCGTGCCCTTCGCTTCTTGCAAAAATACTTTTACCTTGTGCAACATCAATTTCAAAAACACTAAGTATTCCTTCTGATGTGTTTTGGGCTGTATTTGTTTTTATATCAAAATATTCCAGAATTTTGTCGATATCGATTTGTCTTATTTTGAATTTCCAATTGCCATAATCTTCTTCACTAATAAAAATCGAGCCCAAAACCCCAACAAACAAGAGCACCAAACAAATAATATAAGTTTTTACTCGTTTTCTAAAACCAAACTTAGCTTTCATGTTGTTTAATCCTCTCTCCTGTTCTCCCATTCAAGCCAATCAGCTTTAGACATTAACACTTTGCGCGGCTTGCTGCCAACACTTTCGCCAACTATGCCTTGTTCTTCCATCTCATCTAAAATTCTGGCTGCACGCGAATACCCTATTTTTAACTTTCTCTGCAATAACGAAGTTGAAGCCTGCCCATATTCCACAACACATCTAACAGCCTTATGCATCAATTCATCCATCTCTGCATTTTTTTCTGTCTCTTCAGCCTTTGAACTTGATTTCTCTTTAATTACATGCTTCTCAATCTCATTTATAACTTCTTCATCATAATCTGTATTCGTTTCTTGCTTCACAAAATCTGTAACCTGTTCTATTTCTTCATCCGAAACCAAACAGCCTTGTATTCTTTGTGGTTTACTCTGGCCTACTGGCAAAAATAGCATATCACCACGGCCCAAAAGTTTTTCTGCACCGGAAGAATCGATAATTGTTCTTGAATCTACCTGCGAAGAAACTGCAAACGCTATTCTACTTGGAATATTAGCTTTTATTACCCCAGTTATAACATCTACCGACGGTCTTTGTGTTGCAATAACTAAATGCATCCCCGCTGCTCTTGCCATCTGAGCAAGTCTGCAAATAGAATCCTCTACATCATTTGGAGCTACCATCATCAAATCTGCCAATTCATCAATTATTATTACAATTTGCGGTAATTTTTTTAAGCTTTCATCTGTTTGTGCAAGTTCGTTATAACGCTTAAAATCACGCACAGAATTCTCGGCAAATAATTTGTATCTGTTTAACATTTCACACACAGCCCAACCTAAAGCTCCTGCTGCTTTTTTAGGGTCTGTAACCACCGGAATTAGCAGATGCGGTATTCCGTTATAAATACCCAGTTCAACAACTTTTGGATCGATTAGTAAAAGCTTAACATCTTCTGGTGAAGCTTTGTAAATTAAACTAACTATCAATGAATTTATACATACAGATTTACCAGAACCTGTTGCACCAGCAATTAGCAGATGCGGCATTTTAGAAATATCTGCAATAGATATATTACCGGAAATATCTTTACCTAATGCGACTGTTAACTTGCTTTGGCTTTTTTGGAATTTTTCTGATTCTATTATCTCACGGATATTAACTACACTTGTTATTTTGTTAGGCACTTCAATTCCCACTGCAGATTTGTTGGGGATTGGTGCTTCTATTCTCACTCCGGCAGCTGCTAAATTTAACGCAATGTCATCTGCTAAATTTGTTATCTTGCTAATTTTTACCCCCACAGATGGCTGTAGTTCATATCTTGTAACAGAAGGTCCACAAGATATTTCAGTAATCGTTGCACCCACTCCAAAACTTTTAAGTGTCTCGGTCAATTTTGAAGCTGTTGCATGTAATTCTTCATTTCTTCTACCAAAATCAATATTTTTGGGGGCTTTCAAAAAATCTATATTAGGAGCTTTATAACCTTCTTCACCTAATGTTTCATCTGCCTGCAAAGCATCAAAGATTTCTGCTCTTTCAAGTTTATCTGGTTTGTTTTCTTGTTCTTTTTTTTCTATATGATTTTCTGAAACTAAACTTAACAACTCGTTTTGTGTTTTATCTACCTCTATCTGAGCCGGTAATTTTTCAAAATCTTCCAATATGTCTGCTGTGTGCAACATCTCATCTTCCGCTTGATCGGTCACTTTAATTTGTTCTATCTGCTGTGGTTTTCCCACTTCCTTTTGTTCAGCTTTATCTAATTTTGCCGTATCTTTAAGCCAAGATTTGTCTTTTTTGCTACAAACATTGGTTCTGTTTTGGGGTTGTAATTTTTCTAGTTGTTCTCTTGTTTTTACAGCTTTATTCTTCGCTCTTTTAATTGCCTCATAAATATCTATTATAGTTAGGCCAAAAACCAGCATTACAAAAGCTAAAATTAAAATTACTATAATTATGCCAGCTCCCCACGTTCCACACAACTTTAATAACGGCCATGCTAATATACCAGAGATTAAACCTCCGCCATATTCTATTCCCTGCTCATAACAATCGCTTATTGCTGCCATAAAACTCGTTTGTTCTAACAACTTAGAAAGTGTGAAAATATTTGTTATTGCACCCAAAAACAGAATAAGTAAAATGCTCTGTAGAGTTCTTGTTAAAGCTGATGTTTTAGATTTTTTAGATGTTAAAATTATAGAAATATATACAAAAATTGGTCCTAATAAAAATGCACTCCAACCAAACATTCCAAATAATACTCTGTGCACTACTAACCAAACTGAGTCTCCTTCTATTAAAGCAATTGAAAATAACAACAGCCCTAAAGTTAATAATAAAACACTTTGATTCTGCCGAGTATTTTTTGTCTTACTTTTCTTTCTTTTTGCCATACTTATACTACTCCCTAAAATCTTTAAACCTGAAACCCAGATATATTAGCTCTGCAAATTGCGCCAAAAATACGATTCTTAACCCCTTTATTAATCTTTTCTAAATCAGCTAAATACGTTTTCATTTTGGCTCTAGCCGAGATTTTATCATTTGGGCATGGATTTTGTAACACATTAAATTGCATTCTAGCAATCGCTCGTTTTATATCTCGCTCTTGAACGTAAACTAACGGTCTTATAAGATAAAGGTCTTTTCGGCTTAAATAAGCCTTTGGTGTAAATGTTGCCATGCGCCCTTCATTAAAAAGGTTTAACATATAAGTTTCTATAACATCATCCAAATGGTGACCTAAGGCTATTTTGTTGCACCCTTGTGATTTTGCTGCATCGTGAAGAGCGCCTCTGCGCATTTTTGCACACAAACTACATGGATTCTTTTCCTTCCTTATATCAAATACTATTTTAGCTATATTAGTTCGCTCTATTTTAAAATCCACTTCTAGCTGACTACAAATCAATTTTAAATTTAGCAATTCTTCAAAATTGCCAAAGCCCATATCTATAGTTACAGCGGTTAAACTTATAGAGTTGTCTATATAATCACGATATTTAGCTAAAATATACAATAAAACCAGAGAATCTTTCCCGCCGCTTAAACCTATAGCAATTTTATCTTTAAAAGCGATTAAATTATACTTTTGCACCGCTTTACAAACCTGATTTAATATTCTTTGCATAAAGCAATTCCTCTATATTTTTAAATAATTGTAACATAAAAAAGTTAAAAATGCAAATTTGCGTTTTTGTGCTCGGTCTTTTATTAAACTTTTTTCGAATGTTAATGTTGTATAATAAAGAATTATGAATATTTCAAAAACATACTCCACTACCACACAACATATTTGCTTTTTGAATATTTTTGTGATATAATATTTTTATATTAGTTTTATTTAAGCATTACAAGCATTAATAAACAATTTAAATAATTATAGTGTTAGCTACCCAAAAACAAATAGAAAGGGTACTGCTTTTGCTTTTGCACATTAATTTCTTACTATAAATATTCAAAATATCAATTAATTGGAGTTGATTGGAAAATTCTTAATATTTCTCAACTGCTAACAAAGTTGCTTATAACCTAGGAATTTTTGCGCACAAGTTATTGTGCAGTATATGGTGAATTACGTGAATATTAATCCTTTTACACTTACTTTTATTATAATAGTCTTATTTATTGCTTTTTGTTTATTATCGTTTAAACTGGGTTCTAGCCACAGAAAGCATGTCGCTGAAGCTACAATTAAAAGTGCTGAAGAAGAAGCTAAAAAAATTATTAACGACGCTGTTAAATCTTCTGAATCTAAGCGCAAAGAAGTTATTATTGAAGCTAAAGATGAAGCTTTTAAAATTCGTAGCGAAACCGATAAAGAACTCAAAGAAAGACGTTTAGAAGTATCTCGTCAGGAGCGCAGAATTACTCAAAAAGAAGAAGCTCTTGAAAAGAAAGTTGAAAATATCGAAAAAAGAGAAGAATTAGTTGCAACTAAGTTAAAAGAAATAAACAATAAACTAGACGAAGTAGAAGCTATTAAAAAACAGGAATTTGATTTGTTAGGGCGTATATCTGGTCTTTCGAAAAATCAAGCGACAGAAAAATTTCTTTTTATGTTAGAAGAGGAACTGACTCATAAAAAAGCTTTAAAAATCTCAGAATATTCCCAAAAATTAATTGAAGAATCCGAAACCAAAGCGAGAGATATTATATCTCAAGCTATTCAGCGTTATGCAGCAGATGAAGTTACAGAAATTACTGTATCTGTTGTAAGCTTGCCGAATGATGACATGAAAGGGCGCATTATTGGGCGTGAAGGGCGCAATATAAGGACTCTAGAAACACTGCTGGGCATAGACCTTATAATAGATGATACTCCTGAAACAATCACTATTTCTTGCACCGATCCCGTGCGCCGTGAAATCGCAAGGCTTACCCTCCAAAAATTAATAACAGATGGTCGTATTCATCCAGGAAGGATTGAAGAAACCGTGGAAAAAGCCAAAAATGAACTGAAGCATAAAATAAAAGAAGACGGTGAGCAAGCAATATTAAATCTTGGCATTCACAACATGCACCCAGAATTGGTTAAATTAATTGGCAAGTTGAAATATCGCACTAGTTATGGGCAGAATATATATCTGCATTCAATTGAAGTGGCAAATCTTGCTGCAATGATGGCTGCTGAACTAGGGTTAAATGTAAGTGTTGCTAAACGTGCCGGTTTACTGCATGATATTGGTAAGGCATTAAGTTTTGAAGTTGAAGGTTCTCACGTGCAGATTGGCACTGAAATTGCTAAAAAATATAAAGAATCTCCTGCTGTTGTCCATATTATTGAATCGCACCACAATGATATAACTCCAAATTCAGCCGTTGCATTTTTGGTTCAAGCCGCAGATGCAATATCTGCTGCACGGCCAGGAGCTAGGAAAGAAAACATTGAAAAATTTATTAAAAAAATTGAAAAGCTTGAAGAAATTGCCAACTCTTTTGATGGTGTGGAAAAATCTTATGCAATTCAAGCTGGGCGAGAAATTCGTATCATGGTTAACCCCGAAGATATAAATGATGACGAAATGACTATTTTAAGTTATAACATTGCAAAAAAGATCGAACAAGAACTTGAATACCCTGGGCAAATTAGAGTTAATGTAATAAGAGAAAAAAGAGCAATTGATTACGCTAAATAAAACAAAAGCCTCTTTGTAAAGAGGTTTTTTGTTTTATTTGGTTTGTTTTTTAAGGAGTTAGTAATATGACTAATTTAAAAGTTGTAAAAATACTTGCTATTGGTGATGTTGTGGGATCTGCAGGATGTCTTTGTTTAGAAGCTTGTTTGCCCAAAATAAAACAGCAATATAAAATTGACATTGTAATTGCTAATGGAGAAAATTCATCACAGCACAATGGTATTTCTTATAATTCTGCAAAAAGAATGTTAAATGCTGGTGTTGATGTTATAACCACTGGTAATCACGCTTTTAAAAATCATCAAGCTACTAGCGTTTTTGAACAATATTCTTGCGTTCTGCGCCCTGCTAATTTCCACTATAGTTTGCCGGGGGCCGGTGTGTTTACACTTGACCTTGGAAGTTGCCAGGTTTGTGTGATAAATTTAATAGGTAATGTATATATGCCAAATACCAATGCCAATCCATTTGATACAATTGATACCATTTTAAAATATAATCAAACTAAAATTACTTTGTTAGATTTTCACGCTGAAGCCTCTGCAGAGAAAAAAGCTTTGGCCTTTTATGTAGATGGCCGCGTGTCTGCAGTGTTTGGAACGCATACTCACATTCAAACGGCTGACGAACAAATTTTACCTTTGGGAACAGCATATATAACTGACCTCGGTATGACCGGACCTGCTATATCGGTTTTGGGAATTTCTCCCGAAATTGCTATTAAGAAACAAATTACTGGTCTGCCTATTAAATTTGAACTGGCCTCTGGGCAATGTGAAATTTGTGGTGCCATTATAGATATTGCTACAGAAACCGGAAAAGCAATAAATATAGAAAGATTTAAACTTGTTTAATTTGTTTTTAAACTTTACTGCCAATCATCTTTATAATTTCTTTTGCTATTCTTTCACTTCCAAAACCATCAACTAAATTAGTTAACCTCTGCTTGTATTGTTGTCTTAACTCGTAACTATTAAATAATTTGTTAAATGCCAAGCTTAACCTGTTAAAAAATTCTTCCACCGAATCTCGTGCATCCCCTATACTAATCATAAATCCATGTTCGTGTAGCCACTTTACTCCTTCCTTTTGGTTATCTGCTAATGAAAAACATATGGTTGGTACTCCACATGCACATAATTCATATAAAGTAGTGCCTCCTGCAGAAATTGCAATGTCGCTTTTCTGCATAAGTTCAGCGATATTATGTGGTGTTATTTCTAAGTCCAGACTTGTATTGTTCTCTTCTAGCATTTTTAGTTTTGCCAAATTAGCGTTTAAACTACCTGCCACTAAAATCACTTGAACTTGTGGAAATTTAATACATATAAGTCTTGCAATTTTGCCTGCTGTATTAAATTCATCTGCTCCGCCCGTGGTTATTAAAATCTTCTCTGGCACTTGTTTAACTTCAGTAACCTGCCTTTTGCACTTAAATTCAGCTCGCAAAGGCGTATACTGTTGGCCTAATAACAATTTTGTTTTGGCATTTTTAGCTTCATATAAACTAGTGTATGCTTCTTTGTTGCAATAAAATGAATAATTTATAACCATGCTGCAACTTGCAAAACAATTTTTATAATCATCAATATATATAACTCTGGTGTTTTGGCTTAAGCCTTTTATATATTTTTCATTAACAAAATAACTGTCCAGTACCATGGCTTGTGGTTCGTTCTTATTTATTATAGCCGTAAGTTTTTCTATTTCAAGCTCCAAATTCTGCCATTTGCTATTTAAGCATATATACTTAAACTTATCTGCTAAAACTTGGTCTTGCATAGAATTGTCAGCAGCTATAAAAACACATTCTTGTCCTAAATTCCGTAGACTATGTGCAATCGCTTTGCATCTCATTACATGCCCGGAGCCTATCTTTCTATTGCCATCTGCTCTAAAATAAATCATTTTTCTACCTCAATTAAAAGTACATTTTCCGTCTTTTCATCCAAAGCCACTCTTTGCGCTACTCCAAATTTATTAATCCAAATTAACCCCTTGTTATCTGCAAGCAGCAAACAAGATTCTCGTTCTTTTTGCGGTATTTTATATTCATTAAACAGCTTTTTTAATGTTTTTGTGCAATTTCTTCCATTAAGTCTAATAGCGTCTCCCGGCATTTTAAAACGCATAATTAGATCTCCGTTTATCTTTTTTAAATCAGCTGCATTATGTATTAAATTGCCCTTTTTTCGTTTTTTATTATATTCCTGAATGGAAATTGCCACTAGTTTTACCCTTTGCTCTTTGCTAACTTTATAGTTACCCGGTGGTGCAACTTTTATAGGTGTGAAAACACTTCTCTCTGATTTTGTTGCTATTTTTTCAATTCTCAAAACGTCATCTTTTACTATACAAAATACATCGTTACGTAAATTAATTTTTCCAGAATTAGCACCTATAGCTTTTTCTATCAATTCAATTTTCTTCGCGTTACATAATGTATTAGCTCGGTTTAATATCTCTTTTATAACTCTAAATTGTATACTAGCCGGCAAGTCTTTAATTGTTGAAACACAAAACTTATCATCCGAAAGCTGTATTTTTTTCATCGCTTCTAGCGTTTCGTTTTGCAAAAATTCTTCATCCGCTGCAAGATTATTGCATATCCTTTTAAAAACTTTTGCAAAAGATGGGTTAACTATAAATAACTTCGGCACAATCTCATGCCGAATTCGATTACGCTTATATCCCAAATTATTATTTGTGCTGTCGTTTACAAAATTAAGATTATTATTTCTAATATATTCTTCAATCTGAGTTCTAGAAATTTCTATTAGAGGTCTAATAATGTTGTCACGTTTAGCCGGAATTCCGCACAAACCTTTAAGACCAGTACCCCTAGTGAGGTTTAAAATCACGGTTTCTATACTATCATTCAGTGTATGCGCGGTTGCAATTTTAGCATTTAGTTTATTGGCTAATTTGTTAAATATATTATATCTAACTTCTCTAGCCATTTCTTCTAATGATTTGCCATTCTTTTTAGAAAGCTCTGGTACATTAACTGTTTCTACAATTAATGGAACAGCCAAATTTTTGCATAAATCCCGCACAAAATCTTCATCTCTTTGTGCTTCTTGGTTCCTAATCTGGTGATTAACATGGCATGCCCAAATATTAAACGAATACTCTTTTAAACTATTAAGCAGATGTAATAGCGTTACCGAGTCTGCCCCGCCAGAAAGCGCTACCAGAATGTTATCATTCTGTTTTAACATGCCAAACTTATTAATTGTTTCAACAACTTTAATTCTCATCCCTGTTCCACTCCACACTTTCGAATTTGGTATACTGTCCATCCCAACTGAGTGAAACTTTATTAGTTTCGCCATGTCTGTTTTTAGCTATAATGCATTCTGCAATATTAGGGAATTCCGATGCTTTGTTATAATAAGAATCTCTGTATAAAAACATGACAACATCAGCATCTTGCTCAATTGAACCGGATTCTCTTAAATCAGAAAGCTTTGGTTCGTGATCTGTTCTAATATCTGGGCTACGTGAAAGTTGCGATAATGTTATGACCGGAACATCCAGTTCTTTAGCCATAATTTTTAAACTGCGTGTTATTTCCGAAATCTCTTGCACACGGTTGTCGTACCTACGGTTCCCTGTAGACATTAACTGCAAATAATCAATAATTACTATATCTACCCCACCCAAACGTCTAACCTTTGCTTTCATTTCAGAGGTTGTGATATTTGCTGTATCGTCTATATAAATTGGAGCATTAGAAAGTTCTTGTGCTGCTTGGGCAAGGTTTTCCCAATCTTCTAATTCCAAATTTCCCATTTTTAATGTATTGTTTGGTACTCTTGATATATAAGACAAAACTCTAGTTACAAGTTGCTCTTTGCTCATCTCTAGTGAAAATAAAGCAACTCTTTTATTATATTTAAGTGCAACGTTAGTGGCAATATTAAGAGCAAAAGCAGTTTTCCCCATTGCAGGACGTGCAGCAAGTAAAATTAAATCCGATTTGTTAAGACCCATTAAAATTTTATCAAGCCCTGTAAATCCTGTAGGTATACCTATATAATCTTCTTTGTCCGCACTAGAAAGCCGCTGTAAATTATCATAGGCACCAATAACAATTTCGCTGATCTTTTGCAAACCTTTACTTTTGTTATTCTGCCTCAATTCAAATATAGATTGTTCTGCAAAGTCTAATAAACTATTAGCATCATTGCCAAATTCATTTGAGTTACTAATAATATTATGAGCAATTAAAATTAAACTTCTAACATAAAACTTTTCTTTGACTATTTTAGCATAACTCACAATATTTTTAGTTGTAGGTGCAAAGTTTGCCAGTTGAGTTAAGTACTCCTTTGCTTCACTTCCTGAATTAAATATATCATTTTTCTTTGTCTCTTCTAAAACTGTAACAATATCTATTGGAGTAGAAAGTGCGAACATCCTTACAAAAATATTATAAAGCTCTTTGTTGAGCTGAATATAAAAATATTCTGGCGTTAAAATGTCTACAACTTCTAAAAAAGATTGGCTATTTAGTAAAATCGCCCCCAAAATAGCCTGTTCTGCTTCTGCACTAAATGGCAATTGCTCAATACTCAAGTTCGGGTTAAAGCTTTCCATAACGCTAACTCTCCTTAAACTAACCTTACTGTTCTGTCACCATCACTTTAAAAGCAGCAAAAACATCCGGCATGAATTTGGCAGTTACTGTGTAACAACCATAACTCTTTAATTCTATATTTGTTGATAGTTTCTTTTTGTCTACTTTTAATCCTAATGTTTTAAAGATAGCCTCAGACACATCTTTCATGGTAACAGAACCAAATAATTTGCCGTTTGTACCCGCTTTCATATAAATTGTAACGGTTTGATCTTTTAACTTTTCTGCCAACTGTATTGCCTCTTTTTTTGCCTCTGCTTTTTGGTAAGCTACTGCTTGTTTTTTACCGTTCAGATCATTAATGTTTTTTTTATCTGCAATTACTGCTAAGTTCTTTTTAATCAGAAAATTTCTTGCATATCCATCTGATACTTCTATAATATCTCCCGCTTTACCTGTACCTGCTATATCTTTATTTAAAATTACTTTCATAACTTACTACTCCTTTAATTTAAAGTTTTGTTCAAAGCACTTTTTAGCATATAAACAACCTCTTCACTGCTTTTGCCTTTAATCTGAGCCGCCGCCATAATTCTATGCCCCCCGCCACCTA
>JAFPTG010000026.1 GCA_017400345.1 Oscillospiraceae bacterium | reverse complement strand
TGTACTTTATCAACTCTTTCTAGCATATTTTTAAAGCTCATCTCTTTAATACAGCGCATTACATACAAGAATTTTTTCATGAGTTTAATCTCCTTACCAGAAGCTAGTTTAAAAACGCTTTTATAAACAATGGAGTAGCAACTCCCATATTCAAATTAGTTTTTTAAAACATATTAAACGGTTAGAATATCAAGCCGCATTCCCAACCTGCTTAAGAGCTCGTTACTGATACTACCGCACTGCTCGGCTATTTGCGGTGCCGAGAGGTTAGAATCTGGTTTTAAGGATATTATTTCAACTTCGTTGCCCACAGCAACATTTGGCACATCTGTTACGTCAACAGAGAGCTGATCCATGCAAATTCGGCCGGCTATTGGAGCTGGGAAACCGTTGATTAACACGCAACCGGAAAAATTTTTGGGCAATCCATCTGCGTAACCAAGGGGCAGCGTAGCAAGTTTTGTCTCGCGCTCAGTGATAAATGCCCGATCGTACCCTACCCCTTCGCCTTGCGGAATGTCTCGCAGAAGTACAACCTTAGATTTAAGTGAAAGCACAGGTTTCAAGTTTAGCTGCAGTTTGGTTTTATCATCTGGCAGAGCGTAAACACCATAAAGCGCCAGCCCTAACCTAACGTAGTTGCATTCAATTTGTGGGTAATTCAGCAGGCCATAAGTGCTTTGAATATGTGTTTTAGGCACAGGGATATTGTTTTCTTTAAGATAATCTAACACGGAGTGAAATCTGTTTAGCTGTAACTGTGTATACTCAACATCTTCGGGAGCTAAACTCTCTGTGCAGCTAAAATGAGAATATATTCCTAGAATTTTAATGTTTTTAAAAGAAAATATATCTTTTATATTAGGCAGATCATTAAAATTCACACCCAAGCGATGCATGCCGGTATCTATTTTAAGGTGTGTTTTAACAGGTATATTTTGTTCATTTAATGCCTTTGCATAATCAAAATCAATTATAGTCTGCAAGAGATCATATTTTTTTAAATCTGCAGCACGCCTAACGTCTGTATAGCCTAAAATCAAAATCTCACTGTTTATACCGCATTTCCGTAATAAAATCGCCTCATCAATTGCAGCTACGGCAAAAGCATTAACTCCTAATGCCTCTAAATGTGTGGCAAATTCAAAAAGTCTATGCCCATATGCTTCGGCTTTAACTACGGCCATTACCTGGCAGTTATTAGGCAGCACTTTTTTAACCTCGTTTAGATTATGCGTTAAGTTGTTTAGATTAAGCTCTATCCAAGCTCTGCATTTTTGCCGCGGAGTTGGGTCTACATTTTTTGCATATTTATTTTTAATGTTGACAAAGAGCCAGCTAAAAACTAATGACGCAGCACAAACCAAAAGATAATGCACAATACTGTTTTCTACGAATAACCTTGCAAATGGCATTTTATACATTAAAATTCGGGCGCATAATCTTACCAAAACAATCATAAGAGGGTGGATTATATATATGACTAGAGAAAAATCTCTGGCCCAGGTTATGCGTTTACCTTTTAGTTCTAAAAGAATATTGAACAGAAAGAATATGCAGGGGACTAAAAAGATATACATACTATCGTGCCTAGGCAGGTTGAAGCGGTGCACGGTTATAGCTTCTGTAACCATTAGCAGTAAACTAGCACAAAACCCAAGGGAGTTTTCTAAAACAGAGAAATTGATCTGCTTATTTGCAATAAAACTGCCCAGCCAGAAGAATATTGGCGCAAAAAACAAACCGTTTCTGGTGTAATACATAATTTGAAACAGCAGGTTATAAAATTCTCTGGATATATTAAATTGCCCGGCAATACCGTAATAACTATCACCCAAGAGGCCGATTACATATAAAAAAGCCACAATAAAGAATGATTTTTTGTAATCTAATTTCTTAATTAAAAACCAGGTTATTACCGCACCAAAAATTGATGCGGGCAGATACCACAAGTGATAGAAAGTACCGTTAAATACAATATCTTGAATAATTCGAGGTAGTAATAATTCTTTAGAAAAATAATGGGCATATATATTTAGTGGCAGATATATTAATATAGAAACGCCATAGATTTTAATTGTTTTTTTAATGAACATCTGTAACTTAACCGTATCTTTTGCATAGCGTTTTACTAAAAAAAAGCCGGACGTTACGAAAAAGAAGGGCACAGCAAGCCTTGCCAGAATTCTAGTGAGCACAAAGTCCGCAGCGGGATTTATTGAACAAAGCGGAGATGTATGCACAGTTACAACCAAAAAAGCGGCCAGCAATCTAAACATATCTATGCCAAAATAATTCTTAGATTTCCTCATAATATTCACTTCCAATTAGTTATAATAAAACCATCAATATTATTGCCAGAGATTTGATATACAAAATCTTCATCGCAATCAATATTTGTTTGTTCACAGTAAGGTACATAATAAATTTCGAACTTAGTTTGGTTTGCGGTATAAACAAGTTTACGGTTTTTGTTAAAATCTTTTAAAAACGAAATATATTCCTCTAAAACAAGCTGATTAGAATACATTATTTGTGAATGAGGCACACCAACATACCTAAAAAGCCAGGGTTCATGAGCGAGTTTTGTAATGTTTTCTTTTCCATTTTGATATCGCTCCACAAAGCCATAATTAATGGCTGTAGTTCTAAATTTATTGCAAATACCGTAATAAGGGAAATTTGGCCGTATAAAATCTATTGGTGGAATGTTTTGCCCTAAATCTATGGCCAAGCCGGTTTGATGTTCGCTGCAGCCGGGCTTGGCAACAAATTTTTGTGTAAATTCTGCCCCGTTTTCTTTTAAAGAGTCTTCAAATATTTGGGTTTGTTCTAGCATAGAACGGTATCCGCTTACCGGAACAATATCGTTTTGCGCGTTAATTTCTTGAAAAACAGAATTTAATGCATTAACGGCGTTTTGTTTTAAAAGAATATTTGACTGTAAAAAGGAGATAGGGGTTAAATCTGTAATGTTTTCAAAATGAATAGGAGCTTCTTGATTTACTAAAATGAGATTACCGCGGTAAACATCTTGTTCTTGTAGTTTTATGTTCATACATACAACTCCAGTAATTTCTCTAACACTTCTGCAAAAGAAAGTCCGATGGCCTTCATCATTCTAGGGAACTGACTGTGCGAGGTTAAGCCCGGAATTGTATTAGCTTCGTTGAACATGATCTTATTTTCTGGCGTTAAGAACATATCTATTCTTGCAAACCCAGAGCAGCCTAGTATTTTATATATTCTTTTTGCGGTTTCTTGAATTTCTTTCTCTATTGAGGCGTCTATTCTTGCAGGCACGTGAATTTTAGCTGTTTTGAGTGTATATTTTTCTTCATAATCAAAAAAACCATCTTGAGTTTCAATTTCGTCAACTCGTCCAACAGTAAGTTCATCTTTACCCAAGATAGCGCAGCCGACTTCAAAACCGTTTATAGCCTCTTCGATAATCACTTCAGAATCATATTTAAAAGCCAAATCTATTGCAGCTGCCAAGTCTTTTTGTTCTGTAACCTTGCTGATTCCAAAAGATGAGCCGGCACGCACTGGTTTAACAAATACCGGAAAACCAAGACCAGAAATATCTGGTTCACATTTTTTATTTATGGTAATAGCTTTAGGCACGGCGATACCGTGATAAGATACCAGCTGATGTGCACGATGTTTATCCATGCAAAGTGCTGAAGAGAGGGTGTTGCAGCCTACAATAGGAATTCCTGCAAGCTCAAACATACCCTGCAAAGAGCCATCTTCACCGTTTTTACCGTGCAGAACAGGGAAAACCAGGTCAACAGATAATGACTCCCACTTATTATCTGTATATTCATAAAAGCATGGAGCGGAAGAATCGGGAGAGAATATTAATTTACTGGCGTTAAGTTCATCACGTTCCCAACTGCCGTCACAGATTTTTTCGTAATCTCCAAGGTAATGATACCAATTACCGGCTTTGGTGATGCCAATTGGAATTATTTGATATTTTGCAGAGTTGATGTTTTTAAGCACCGAATACGTGGAACTGAGTGATACATTGTGTTCGGGCGAATTGCCGCCAAAGATTACAGCAACCTTAATTTTTTGCATATACTTCTCTTCTTTCTCTAATTCAGATAATAATTTATTGTATTACACAATTTATTATATCATGAAGATAGCAGTTCTGCAAATATGTAAACTGTAGGGATATTAATTTTTTCAAAAAAACACAAAAAACTTGAGTTTACAGCTTTTAAATCAGAACATAACTACACCCCCGCGCAACGGGGGTGTAGTTATTATTAATTTTTCAAAAATGTACAAAAAAAGTGGGATTTGCGGCTTTATTAAAGCAAATTTTTTATTTTGTTCCACGTGGAACAATTGTTGAAAACTTTTTATATTATTTAAATATATATTAAAT
>JAFPTG010000025.1 GCA_017400345.1 Oscillospiraceae bacterium | reverse complement strand
TTATCGTCCTCTTCCACTATCACTGTAGCTGCTTCTAACTCGTCCTTTTTTGTTTCAAATTCAGATAAATTTTTTATCTCGTTATATTCCGCTGGCAGTTCTGTGGGTGCATCTGAAGCATTTAAAAAGTACTGAATATGCTGCTTTCCTATTTGGGTAAATCTATCTGGCAAATCATTTGTAAAACATAACTCGTTCATAACATCTTGTAAACGCTCATTATGCCCATATGGAACTGTCAACAATATTTCTCCTACCATTTTGCTACCACTAGCACTATCAATTATAGGTGCTGATATGAAAATTTCTTCTACTGTTAATGTCGGTGATAATTTTACTGTATATGCCATGCAGTCGGTAGCCATTGCTAAATGTTCACTGCTTTCTCCTTTTCTCCCAGTGGACCACAAAGATTGAAAAGAAGGACCTGAGAAATTAACACAACTCTTTATATGCTATAATACTTGTATTCTTCACAAACCTATAATCGCAAATTTTAATATCGGCCGCATTCACAGGATTACAACAAATATTTGCTAAAACAGCAAAACACAAAACTTTATTGATAATTTTTCTCATCACTTTCATGTTTTTCACTCCCTTGAACAATTTAGTTGCCATTGTATTAAATAGTATTCCCCATCAAAAACACCACCTTTTTTGTACTAAAAAAGCACTTCCTAAAAGATGGTGTCAATAAATTAATTCTTTATTGTCGATAGAGTTTAAAGCTTCTTTAGTTCCTCTATCAATTTTGCCATGTTAAAGCGGAATCTTTATTTGTTGCTTCTCTCATAAGCATCATTTAGCCTTTTCACCTCTTCTTTTGTCCTTTCATATCTATCTTTTTCTAGTTGTTTATTACCATCTGCAATAGAGCACCTAACACATTCATCCCAAATGCCCAGCTCATGTAGAAGTTTGATTTTTTCTGCATTCACTTTGTATTCAGATGTTGCATTATAATAATTTATCATTTTAAAAAACATGCCATAGTCCAAACCAAAGCTAGCTGCAGCAGCTGGCACAAAATCGTAGTATATGTTAGCGTCTCTCATTAACTCAAAATCTATTATTGCTACTTTTTTAGTTTCTTTGTTATATAATACATTTTGACCTCTTATATCACTGTGCGTTAACACACAAACCTCATCGTTGGTATCTCTATTTTTAAACCATTCTATCTTTGCAGCTAAATCCTTCTGTTCATCTTCTGTTTGAAGCGGTTTTATGTGTTCTAAAATTTCGTCTATGTTACGATTTCTATCTAGCTGTTCTTTGCCACCCGGACTATGTTTTGCATGTAAATACACCAAAAAGTCTGCCATATCTCTTGCAATACCGTCTTTCTCTTCCTCTGAAAGTGAATCATAAACTTCTTGCGTTAAATCTTCTCCTAAATATTTTTCTACTACATAGTTACTACCTAACTTAATATACTGTGGTATGTTGCAGTTGCCTTGATAATCACTCAAATCTTTAACCAAATTTAGAACTTCACTTTGATTCCGCACCCAATCCGTGGCTTGCTTTTCTGAATTGGGTATTTTTAGCACATATTTTTCTTTTTCACCGTTTGTAGCTTCCATTAAATAGGCCGAAGAACGTTCTCCGCTGCGTCCTAGTTGACCCAAAATTTTATATTCCCCATTAAGTTCTTTATTAAAATAAGCAAGCTCCGCTGCTGCTAACTCATTTTTAGTTCCACCTTCTTTTTCTGTCAACACACCGACCTGCTTAACCTCTGCAACTTTTTCACTTTGCTCTGCCGTTTTGTTGCTGCAGCCGGTAAATGTGCCGGCAACAACCAACGCCACCAAAATTGCTAGTTTCTGGTTTTTCTTCTCCATAATAATCTTCCCTTCAATCAAAAATTTACTTCCCTAGAATTATTAAAAATTCTCCTTCCTTACATAATCCATAATTAAATTATATCAGATTACAAGCCCAATTGTAAATACCCCCCGGAAGAATGTAAACTTTCTGTGAACTCTTTCATCTTCATTGTAGCTAAACAAAAATTTTTGCCAAATATAAGTTAGATTATTGGTTATTCTAAATATATTTTCCCTTAAAACTTCGAGAATATATTTTGTTTATACCCACAAACATAGTTAGTTATTCAAGTTTTTAATTATAGCAATATTATAATACCCTCGGCAAAACCGAGGGTATTATGGATTAAGTTTTATTTTTAGTGGTATTTTTTATATTAATAATATTGAGATTTATGCTTGATCTTAATATTTTTGGTGGGAGAAGGTGGATTCGAACCACCGAAGCTAGAAGCAACAGATTTACAGTCTGCTCCCTTTGACCGCTCGGGAATTCTCCCATAACATGGAGCTGGTGAGCGGACTTGAACCGTTGACCTGCTGATTACAAATCAGCTGCTCTACCAACTGAGCTACACCAGCTTATCTTTAAACTCTATGACCACTTTCGCCCGCTTTGTAACGGTTTTGGTCGAGGCGACAGGAGTCGAACCTGCGGCATCTTGGTCCCAAACCAAGCACTCTACCAAACTGAGTTACGCCTCGAAGCAAGCTAGTGGTTTTTTAACGCCTATTGCATTATAACCTATAATCTCATTTTTGTCAATAGCTTTTTTATATTTTTTTATTGCTAAAATACACACCCGTCTAGCAGGTGTGTATTTCTTATTTTATTGTTTTATCTATTAAGTGACTGTACCATAAATATGTATAGTGCGTGTCTCCTGCGTCTGTCTGTTTCTAATTATAAGTTGACCGTCAACAGCACTGACTGCTATGTTATTTGTTGTAATTTGATCTTGCTCCAGTGCATAGTCGATTATTCGAGGAAGGGCAGTTTGCATAAAATCTTCTGCGGAATTTACTTCAGGGATATCACTAGAAACAGTTTGGATCAACGATGGTGTCATACTTCTATTATTATGTACCACCGTTAGTTTCACAATCAAACATCCATCTTCAACGCTTGGAATCGCAGTACAGTTTAGTGCAAATCTTCTGCGAGGATCTGTGCCGCTTAAAAAAGTAATTTCGTAATCATCTGCATTATCACCACTTGCTCCTAATATGCTGCCCGCTAAAGAGAAATATAAATTAAGTGCACTTCCCTGACGGATAGTACCCAAACTAATTTGAGCCTGACCAGAAAGTCCCGTTTCTGCCAAGCATTCAGAACCCATATTAACTGCAAGAGGCGTACAACCAAATTCTAAGCCTTCTGCGTTCGCAATTGCACTTAGCGCTGTGCTGATTACCGTTGATGCCACCATTAATGAAATACTCTTTTTAAAACTCATATTACATACTTCCTTTATTATTTTTTTGTAAATACATCGTATCATATATCAATTGATTTGCCAATAGCTTTTATTAAAATTATATTAATATTTATATGAATTGTACACAATTTTACACGAGCTTTTGAAGTTGTATATTTGTTAACGTTTTTAAGTTTATTTTTTCACTGTTATTTTATATTAAGGATTTCATCACACCAATCGGCATAAAATTCGGCCTCGTGTGACACCAAAATCATTCCTCCTTGCCAATTCTTCAGCTCTTGTTTTAACACTTCTTTTGTATCTATATCAAGGTGATTTGTTGGTTCGTCTAATATTAAAAAATTTGCAGAGGTAAGGCTTAACAGGCATAACTTCACCTTAGATTGCTCTCCTCCGCTAAGTGTGCTAATAGGTTGCAAGGCATTTTTAGCATTAACTCCGCATTGAGCTAAACTA
>JAFPTG010000024.1 GCA_017400345.1 Oscillospiraceae bacterium | reverse complement strand
TTGCTACTCCATTGTTTATAAAAGCGTTTTTAAACTAGCTTCTGGTAAGGAGATTAAACTCATGAAAAAATTCTTGTATGTAATGCGCTGTATTAAAGAGATGAGCTTTAAAAATATGCTAGAAAGAGTTGATAAAGTACATCAAAAATCTAAAAAGTTTAAAATAGTTATATTTTTAGATATGGTTTGGTGCGGGCTAAGGTACGGTGCCGGTTACAGAGACTATGAATTAAATGCATGGTGGACATTAAACCGCAAACAGCGTAAAACATATATTACTCGTGCTATAAATAACAAATTGGTTTCTAAATTGAACAACTCGCAATACACTCATCTGCTAGAAAATAAAGTGGAATTTAATCAGATGTTTGAAAAGTTTTTAGGTCGCAAATGGCTCAACCTTGCAACTGCTTCTTTTGAAGATTTTGAAGAGTTTATGGCTGAGTTAGATGAAATTATTGCAAAACCAATTGCAGATTCTTGTGGGCATAATGTGTTTAAAATAAGCAAAAATAAATTTTCTTCAATTCGGGCTATGTATGATTATATTCTTAAAATAAACAGTGTTCTAGTAGAAGAATATGTGATTCAGAATAAAATAATAGCAAGCTTGCATCCGTCATCTATTAACACACTAAGAATTGTTACTTTGCGAGCAGACGATGGAAAAAACCATATTCTGTATGCCTTTATTCGAATCGGCAACGAAGGCCGTGTTGTAGATAACATTAACTCCGGCGGCATGGCAGCGCCGATAGATTTAGAAAGTGGAATTATTAACAATATAGCTTTCGATAAAAATACAAACTACTATGAATTTCACCCTATAACCGGCACAAAAATTGTCGGGTTACAAATTCCTCTGTGGAAAGAAGCAAAAAATTTAGTTCTAGAGGCCGCGGAATTAATTCCGCAAATTAGATATATAGGCTGGGACGTTGCACTAACAGAGAGCGCTCCAATATTAATAGAAGCTAATTACTTTCCCGGGCATGATCTTTTACAAATGCCGCCACATGTGCCAAATAAAATTGGAATGCTGCCGCAATATAAAAAGTTTATTAAAATTTAATGATATTTATTATATAATAAATGAAATTAAAAATCCCCGCTTCGCGAGGGATTTTTAATCTACCAATTTTCAAAAAAGTACAAAAAAAGTGGGGTTTGCGGCTCTATTAAAGCATTTTTTTAATTTTGTTCCACGTGGAACAATTGCCCCTAACTTTTTTAGGGTTTTATTCAGCTAGTGTTATAATTTTGTTAGCCACATTTTTAACAAACGTTTTATCATGTTCCACAAATAAAACAGTGGGCTTAAACTTTAAAATTAAGTCTTCAATCTGCATGCGCGAAAGCACATCTATAAAGTTAAGCGGTTCGTCCCACAAATAAAGATGAGCTTGCTCACATAAACTTTTGGCAATAAGCACCTTCTTTTTTTGCCCTCCGCTAAAGTCAGCGATGTCTTTTTCGAACTGAACACGTAAAAAATCTAGTTTGCGCAAAATGGCTTTAAATAGACTTTCATCTATATTAGCTTGTTCTGCAAAATTCCGCAGATTGCCTTTTAAATGAGATGTGTCTTGTGAAACATATGAAATTTTTAGATTACTAACTTTTTTTAAATACCCTTGTATGGTAATGTTGTCTTTTTCGTTTATAAACTTTAAAATTGTAGATTTCCCACAGCCGTTTTTGCCATAAAGAGCAACCCTTTCACCCTGATTTACATCAAAATTCAAATTCTCACAAACCTTTTTATTACCGTAAAACAAAGCAGCGTTTCTAAATTCCAGTAAATTTGTAGAGTGGTGTTTTAGGAAGTTAATCTTGAGTTCACTTGCATATTCTATGTTTTTAAGCAGTTTAGATTTTTCTTCTATGGCTGCTTGCTTTCTTGCTTCCACGTTTTTAGAGTGGCTCATCATCTTTGCAGCCGTATGGCCAATATACCCTCTGTCTATCATAGATTTATCTGGCTGGGGACCGAATTTGGTTTTCTCTACCCGGTTAGACCATTCTGCTGTTTGCTTGGCGGAGCTTTCAAGTCTGGCGATATCTTTTTTAAGCCTTTTATTTTGAGCAATTTCAAAATCATCTTGCAGTTGTTTGTTTTTATACCAAGATGAAAAATTGCCTTTTTGTATTTCTATGTTAGTTTTGTTAATAGAGAGAATATGATCTATGCAATTATCCAAAAAGCTTCTATCGTGCGAGACAAGAATAAACCCGCTCTTAGATTTTAAATAATCACTCACAACCTCCCTAGCTTTAATATCCAAGTGGTTGGTCGGCTCGTCAATCAGCAGAAACGCGTTTTCTTTTAGAAATAAACTAATCAAAAGTATTTTAATCTGCTCGCCTCCGCTAAGATTATTAAACGAACAATATAAAATATCTTCGTTCAGATCTAGTTTTTTGAGTTCTTTTTGTATCTTATAGTATTCATAATCATAAAGGTTGGCTTTTTCTTTAATTATATCTAACGCAGATAAATTAGAATCTTTTATAGAAAACGGAAAATATTCAAAGTCTATACTGCTTAAAATTTTGCCGCTATATTCATAATCTCCTAGCAAAAGCTTTAAGAATGTGGTTTTACCTCGGCCGTTGCGACCAACAAAACCCAGCTTCCAAGAGGTATCGATTCTAAAAGAAACATCTTCAAAAATATTGTCATAGCTGCCGGGATAGGCGAAAGTTAAGTTACAAATATCAATTATAGCTATAAAAATCACATCTTTTCTAAAAAAAATTAGGCTGCAAGAAAGCCTTCTTTGCAACCTAAAAAATACATTAAGATATGGATTTGTATTTTATTTGTGCAGAAAAATCTCAACTTTCTTGCAAAAAAGCGCACAAACACCCAACATAAAACTTATGCTTTGTGTTTAGCCTCAACTAATTAGCAAGAAAAATTGATCATTCTTCCACCCCGCTTAAAATATTCTAGTTTTAATGATATCATATAATTTTAAAAAATGCAAATGTGTTGCCGCTAAAAATCTTTCATGATTTGGCCAATTATCGTTAAAAACTTATCATCATAAATTTTATTAAAATCAGCAAAATTAAATCTTGTAATTCTTATGTAATATAGGGAATTCTTTATTTTATTTTCGCCATCAGCGAATGTACGGATATCAAATACAATTTTGGAAAATAAATTATTTAAAGCCTTTATAAGTTTGATAAATTGATCAGCTGCAAGTGTTATTCCATCTTTATTTTTATCTTTATCTTCAATTTTAAACGTATAGCTGAATGGAGAAGCGGGACTACTTGCCGAACCTATATGTTGCACAGCATGCAGTTTATGTGCATATTTATTTCTTATTTTTCTTATGTTGTTTAAGAAGTCATGGTTCTCTAACAATATCTTCTCGTAGTCCTTTTTCAAGTATGGAAGATCGTCTTGATATTCCAATAATCCATCTCTATTTTCCAACTCTAATTTATTTTCTTCATAACATTTATATGGAATAATTCTAGGGATATCTTGAATTATGTCTAATATTGTTTTATTGAAAGGATATAAGGTGTCGACGCCACATAATTTAATTAATTTATGATTTAAATCATATAGCGTTTCTAGATAACCACCTAGCGCGTCTATAATTTCTAATGTCATAAAATTTCCCCCCTTTTTATTTTTAAATACTTTTATTTTCCGTGGCAGTTTTTATATTTAAGGCCGCTGCCACATGGGCAAGGGTCGTTGCGGCCGACTTTTTTGATATCCACATTTAATGGACTTCCTTCTTGACTTTGAGCAGCTTTTGCAGCTTCTTGCGCTGCAGCATTGGTTTGCGAGATTGCATGCATAAGGTTAATTTCTTTAACAGGGCGCACCATAAGCAGCATCTTAACCGTATCCTCTTGAATTGCAGCAATCATGCTGTCGAACATTTCAAAGCCTTCTAATCTATATTCAACCACCGGGTCACGCTGAGCATAAGACCTTAAATGTATACCTCTCTTTAGCTCATGCATAGCATCTATATGTTCTATCCACTTCTCGTCAACATTACGCAAAAGCGAGCTGCGTTCCAATTCACGCATTATATCTGCACCAAACTGCTGCTCCTTTTGAGTATAAATATCGTGCGCACGGGTTTTTAGTTCATCAACAATCTGTGTATTTTTTAGCTCTTCTAATGCTTCTTGCTCAAATTTAAAGTCTTCATTAGAGGTAAGCCAACCTAAGAAGTAATCTTTTAATCCGGTTAAATTCCAATGCTCCGGCTCTATTCCAGAAGGCAGGTATGAATATACAGTATTTTCTATAGTTTCATCCATCATCTTCATAATGTATTTGTTAATGTCTTCACCGTTTAACACCTTAGCACGCTGAGCATATATAATTTCACGCTGTTTGTTCATAACATCATCGTATTGCAGCACATTCTTTCTGATTTCGAAGTTACGGCCTTCAATTCCTTTTTGTGCTCTTTCTATAGCGTTTGTGACCATTTTATTCTCAATTGCTTCATCGTCAGAAAAGCCTAAAGTTGTCATCATTCTTTGCATGCGTTCACCGCTAAACAAGCGAATTAAACTATCATCAAAAGATAAAAAGAATCTGCTTTCTCCAGGGTCACCCTGGCGTCCGGAACGCCCTCTTAACTGGTTATCTATTCTTCTGGATTCGTGGCGCTCAGTACCAATGATGAACAAGCCGCCAGCCTCTACCACTTTAACTGCCTCTTCTTGCACCTCTACCTTAAACTTATTCTTAAGTTCGGTGTAGAGTTTTCTGGCTGCTAAAATCTTTTCATCGTCTGTGCTGGCAAACCCAGTTGCCTCGTTAATAACATCCGGCTTTATTCCCTGGCGTTTAAGTTCAATTTTAGCTTTAAGTTCAGCATTTCCGCCAAGAATAATATCTGTTCCACGCCCGGCCATGTTGGTTGCAATTGTAACCGCACCAAAACGTCCGGCTTGTGCAATAATTTCGGCTTCTTTTTCGTGATATTTAGCGTTTAATATCTCATGAGCAATGCCTTCTTTACGCAAGAGCATACCCAGATGTTCAGATTTTTCAATAGAAACCGTGCCCACAAGTACCGGCTGCCCTTTTTTATGGCACTCAACAATCTGGTTGATTACTGCTTTAAATTTACCTGATTCTGTTTTATATACAGCGTCTGGATAATCTATTCTAATTACCGGTTTATTTGTTGGGATTTCTATAACATCCAGTTTATATATTTCACGGAATTCAGATTCCTCAGTAAGTGCAGTACCTGTCATACCAGAGAGTTTTTTGTAGAGCCTAAAGTAATTTTGGAAGGTTATAGTAGCCAAAGTTTGAGATTCACGTTGAACTTTAACACCTTCTTTAGCCTCTATGGCTTGATGCAAACCTTCACTGTAGCGGCGACCATACATCAACCTGCCGATGAATTCATCCACAATTAAAATTTCACCGTCTTTAACCACATAATCAACATCGCGGGTCATGGTACCGTGCGCTTTAATTGCTTGGTTAATGTGATGTTGTAGGGTGACGTTTTCTGCCTCAATTAAATTATCTACTGCAAAGAACTTTTCGGCTTTTTCTATACCGGCTTTTGTTAATGTGGCAGTTTTAGCTTTTTCATCCACAATATAATCTGCATCAAACTGGTCATTGTCTTCTTTATCGTCCAGCTCTTTAACTTTAACATAGCTTAAAGTTTCTGCAAAAGAGTTTGCAAGTGCATAAAGCTCGGTGGATTTATCACCCGGACCAGAGATTATAAGCGGAGTTCTGGCTTCGTCAATTAAAATAGAGTCCACTTCATCTACAATGGCAAAACTATGACCGCGTTGAACAAGTTCCGATTTATTTGTAACCATATTATCACGCAGATAGTCGAAACCGAATTCATTGTTAGTTCCGTATGTAATATCTGCCGCATAAGCTTTTTGACGTTCTTTAGGGTTTAATTCGTGTGTTACCACTCCAACTGAAAGCCCCAAAAATCTGTGAATTTTGCCCATCTGTTCAGCATCACGTTTTGCAAGATAATCGTTAACGGTAACAATATGCACCCCGTTACCAGCGAGCGCGTTTAAATAAGAGGGTAAAGTAGCCACTAAAGTTTTACCTTCACCGGTTTTCATCTCTGCAATACGGCCTTGGTGCAAAACAATGCCACCCACCACCTGAACAGGGAAGTGGCGCATCTCTAACACTCGCCAAGAGGCCTCTATACAAGTTGCAAAAGCTTCTGGTAGAATATCGTCTAGCGTTGCACCATTTGCTAGCTTCTCTTTTAGTATGTTCGTCATATTTTTAAGTTCGTTGTCTGAAAGTTTTTTAAAATCTTCTTCTAATGCCAAGACCTTTTCTTTAAGCGGTTCAATTCTCTTAAGTTCTTTTGTTGAGTATGATTTAAATATCTTTTTTAATATACCCATTTTTCTTCCTCTCTTGCTTTAAATTTGCGTAAAAAACAAATTATTTAATAATCAGATAATTATTATTTAATAATTTGCCAATTCAACAGTTTAGATTATAACATAAAAATACTTAAAATGCAATATCCACCATGGCTTAAAATTGCTAATTTTGTAAATTAAATATGTATCTAAAAGCTTTAAAAAGCAACCCCGTTAGTAATAAATATCTACAACCAAACAAATAGGTAAAAAGGGTATAGTATAAAAAACAAATACAAACAATTAAAATCTCATCTGCATAGTTTACAGATGAGATTTTAAACTTATTGATATTTATTTTTTAAGATATACTTTTGCCCATTTCATAGGCTTGTTTCATATAGGGTGTGTTTTTAATCGAGCCTTTTTCATAAACCCCTTTTGCACAAATCACACCTTTTTCAACCGAGCCTTCAAGACACTTTGCAAAACCTCTAAAACATTCAAGTGTGCAATCCATAACCGTATCGCTGTCTTCTCCGGCGGTCATTATGTAATAAAATTCTTTGTTTTTGAGTGATTTCCACTTTGCAAAGCATCTGTCTATAACCGCTTTAATCTGCGAATCAACAGAATAAAAATATACCGGGCTTGCCAATACTATAACATCGGCATCGCTCATTTTATCAAGAATTTGTGCCATATCGTCTTTAATAGTACAGATACCAGTACTTTCGCCGCCCTTATAGCAGTGCTCGCAGCCGATGCATCCAGCAACTTTCATATTACGCAAGAATATCTTTTCAACTTCATGTCCGGCTTCTTTTGCGCCTTTTAAAAACTCATCGCAAAGTAAATCCGAATTTCCATAAAGTCTCGGGCTTCCCGACAATATCAAAACATTTTTACTCATATTATTTTAATTCCTTCTCTTAAATTTAGTATCAAGCTTTACACCAAACCCAAGCCATCTACCATCTACATCTTCCAAAACTAATTCTTTATTATTATAATCCGTAACAGAGAGCCTTTTTACAATTTTAAGACTTTTGCTATCAAATTCTTTTTGCAATTCTTCTTGATTATCTACAATTATATAAGCGTCATAACCATACCCATATTGTTCTCGGTTGGTAATAACACTTTTCCCTTTTGAATCTGTTAAAATAATCTCAATATCATCTTTATACAAACATATATGAGGTTCTGCACAATTTAGATATTCCACTGCATTAAACTCTAAATTTTTAACGTAAAACTCGGCAGTACGCTTAATGTTTGGTGTTGGAAAAATAGGATGTGTCATATACATTTTTTGCATAAGTTAACCCTCTTTTTTATTATAATTTTAACAGCAAACAACAAGGCAACTGCAAATTTTTATTGGTGCGGTCAGTGGGACTTGAACCCACACGGTTGCCCACACGCCCCTCAAGCGTGCGCGTCTGCCTGTTCCGCCATGACCGCTTTTTAGCTTAAACACAACATTTTTAATTATTATATCCTATTATTTAGCGATTGTCAAATAAAATTTTTTAAAATGCCAAGCAATTCCGCCCGATATATTCCGCAAAAACAAAAATCCGATTACAATATTTTTGCATCAATTCATTGTCTGCAACGTTAATTGCTCCGCGGTTTAAACCCACTAATTGACCATAAGCTTTTTTGCCGCTAATCCCTGCCACAGACTCTGAATCGAGCACCGCTCCACAATTGCGGCCGGCAATACCTCCAATGTTCTCTAGCCCGCACAATCTCCCCAAAGACTGGCACAAATAAACCTCTCCGCCATCTTGATTATCGCCAACAATCCCACCAATATTAACATTGCCAACCAATGTGGCCTCTGCACTGCATAAAACAACCTTTCCTCCTTTATGGTTAACTCCTATCAAGCCACCCACATTATAATAACCCTCTGCCACTGTATTTTTAACACAGCAGTTTATTATCTGCCCCCAACTTTCCCCAGCAATAACTCCCACATAACCTTCACCAGCTGCAAATGCATTGTTAACTGTTAAATTTTGCACAATCGCTTCTTTAGCAACACGTCCAAAAACACCAGATAAGCCTTCCCCAACATTCTTTGTTTTGAAGTTTATAATCTGATGCCCCCTGCCGTTAAATGAGCCCTTAAAACAATAATTTTTATTATGTAGAATCGACATATGCTTAAAATCAATATCATTTTCTAACTCAAAATACGCTTCTGGAAATTCTGCAATAAGTGAAAAATCTGCTACTGTTGTAATTTTATATGGATTCATCTGCGTTCCTTTTATTACCATTATTTGATCACCTTGTAAAATATTCTGTATACATTTTTCGTTTTTTGTTCTTTTGTAATATTATACATAAAAATTCTACCTATGTCAAATATAATAATTCAAAAATTATAAGTATTTTGCAATTTTACATGTGTTTATTTAACTGTTTAATAAAATCACAAAATCTGCGAATTTGTGCTTGACAAATTTAATTAGAATGTTTATAATATAAAAGTCAGGCAAAAATTGAAGTTTTGTTGTTTGTAAATAAAATAGGGAGTATAGCTCAGCTGGTAGAGTATCTGCCTTACACGCAGGAGGTCACAGGTTCGAGTCCTGTTGCTCCCACCAGTTTTTGGCCCGGTAGTTCAGTTGGTTAGAACGCTAGCCTGTCACGCTAGAGGTCGTGGGTTCGAGCCCCATCCGGGTCGCCAAGGCAAGTTTACCTGCCTCTGTAGCTCAGTCGGTAGAGCAGAGGACT
>JAFPTG010000023.1 GCA_017400345.1 Oscillospiraceae bacterium | reverse complement strand
AATTAATTGTAAACATTTAGATTCTTTAGATCCCGTTCAAAAAGAGGATTTAAAGGTTAAAGTTACCGCGTTCGACCTTCTCAATAGGATTCTCATGTTGAATGACCTTAATGAAGGGAATTATGGTCTTTCTGCTGATAAGCTTCCATAAACTGCCAGTCAGGAATATATCCTTCATCAGAATATTTACAAGTAGTATCTATAATAGGTACTCCGTCTACATTGTTTTGAATAGGCAGACTAATTTCCGTAATTTTCATATTGTCTAAAGCCCATTTTCGACCATACGAAAACCGATACTTTTCAGTTCTGATCGTTGCTGCTATAAATAAACCCGTGAATTCATTAAATTTTTCGTAGCGAGAATATAAAGCATTTACATCATCAGTAGCCTAATAAGGTTCTGGTTGATAAAATGCTTCACCGACAGAACCGTTGTAACTTAAAGAAATAGTATTTCCATTATGCATAGGATTCTGACCAATACGATTTGCCCCACCATTATTTGAATCAATTGCACCAATATAAAGATTGGCCCCCTCTTCTTGATCTTCAGCTGTTAATCTTTTACCTTTTTTTATATCAAACAAACGACCAAGCATGAATCTTTTCCATTCTCTAGCAGTCAGCTTCATAAATTTTACCTTCCTTCATCAGGTATGCAAGGTAATTATTCAGCGTTTTTTGAAAATCAGCTTCCGTCAACTTTGAATAATCGGTCTTCATATACGCTTCACAAAGCCATTCATCTTTCCCGGACACAACTTGCATTGCAGAAATGCCATCTTTTACAGTTTTGTTCCTATAAAGGTCAAGCCAATTTTCTTCTATCTGCTTCCAAATGCTATTATTATCAGCATCAAACTGTTCAACCCTTCCTAGATTTTTCTTTTTTTTGTGACCATCTTCCTTGAAATATCCAAAGAAAGTCTTGTTGACAGTACCATCAGGATTGATATGAGGTCTGCCGAGAGTGAACACCATACAACAAGCAGATGCAGATGCTCCGGGATAAAAGATTTCATTTGGAAGAGTGAAAACTGCATCCAGAGTGTTGTTTTCAAGCAGTTCGGCTTTCATATTCGAAATGAGATTACTTGAGCCAATAGCTGCCGCAACAGGAAGAAGAATTGCCGTTTTCACTTCTTTACCCGGTCTCCCTTTGGCAAGCCGTTCCGCGTTCATTTTATTGATAACATCAGACAGATACTTCAAAAAAACCATACCCTTTGTTGGGTCTTCTTTGGCATCAGACTTCCAACCATTCTTATATTTTTTCGGTATTGTAATAGGCTTTGCATTGTATGGCGGGTTCATCAGAATTATATCAGGGTCAGCTTGTCTAATAAAGTTTTCACTGTCAAACAGATTTGCATTTTTAATATTTGAATTCCCATCACCGTGTATCAACATATTTGTCGTTGAAAGACCGAAAGCCTTTTCTTCAATCTCAATTCCATAAATATGTTCCTTTGCAACCTTTTGACGCATCTCTTTCTTTTCAGTGTCAGTAGCGTGCTGATGATTGCAATCAGTGAACGCCAGAACCATTGCCTGAACCAAAAAAGAGCCAGAACCACAAGTCCGTCAAAGATACGTTTTGTTCTATCAACACCAGTTACACGGCACATGAAGTTCGTAATATGGTCAGGAGTAAAAGCTTGATTTTTATCAGCCTTGCCGGTATATTTATTGAAAGCAATAAAGAATAGATTCAGGATATCTTGTCCTTCGGAACTGTCTGTATTGATATACTTGTAGATATTTCCAACAATTTCATCAAGTATATCAATCCAATCTTCTACCTTGAGCTTTTTTACTTTCTGGTCGTTCAAAACATTCTTCTGAAGTAACTCAATTTTCAGGCTTTTATTATCAGAACCGTCAAGTAGATTTGTTAAGGTTTCTTCAATGCCACTTCTTATCTGTTTTTCCGTAAGACATTGCCAATACTTACGAAGTTGAAGCCTTGTTTCACTTGTGATTGCATTAATACCCAAACGCTTCAGAACATCCCTGATGTAAAGAAGTGCCGTTCCCACAAACTGACTCCGGAGCCGTTCGTCAATGTCCTTTTTATGAAGTGTTTCATTCAAAGCATAAGTGTTTTTCAAAACCTTTTCACGGTCATTCTGACGATTGAAATAAAATAAGCTTTTATAATGTTCCATATTGTCAAGAACCGTTTCATTTTTCAACAGATGCTCGTCATCTATAAAAGACTTCCATACCCTAATCTTATCGTCGCTAGTATTTGCAAGGATACAAATTACTTTCTTTCCCGTATGCAAAGCATGTTCTTCTTTCAGATATTCCTTCAACTGTTTTATATCAGAATCAATAAACTTCCGCTTCGTCTCTATCAAAATAACAACATTCTCATCTTCAAAGCGGATATCCAGTTTGAAATGTTCAACTTTATGACCAACAGCCTTTTCAAGATTTTCTCGTGATCCTGCTTCCTGTATATAACTATATTCTCCACCTTCAATATTTTCAGTTATATACTGGAGTCCAACCCGTTCAATCATATCATGTCTTGTCATTATCTTTCCCTTTCCTGTACGCATATACTCTCATTATATGCATACATTGTACGTATGTCAAGCAAAATCTGAAGGTCGACCTGCTCAGTGTTAAACATCGTCATCATCGAGTTAGCAACATTTTCACCTGCAATGAGAATTTTTGTGGACGGCTACCCCAAAAGAGGAATGAAAAAACAAATCTCAAAATACAAATAACGATCTTGCACTTCTGCAAAATCGTTATTTCATATCGATATTATAGAGCTGATTTTAGACTCGCGTTATAAAAAATAACCTGCCGAGTCTGTTTCAGATCCTTCAATACACTCCCTAACTGCTTCAATGGACACACAAATGATTGGCTTTCCAACCCCACATTGATATTCCCTAATCTAACCCAAAATATTTCATTGCCTTTCTGATTTTTTATCAAATATCCAGATGCCATACTGTATAGCAGAGAGACATATTTTATCGAACGCCAAGTTATTTGTATTGGCTATAAAGAAACCGAAAGAGTTCACGAAAAGTTTACATTCTTCCGGGGGGGTATTTACAATTGGAGTTTAGTCTGATATAATTTAAACATGGATTATGTAAGGAAGGAGAATTTTTGACAACTTTAGGGAAGTAAATTTTTGATTGAAGGGAAGATTATTATGGGAAAGAAAAACCAGAAACTAGCCATTTTGGTGGCATTGATTGTTGCCAGCACATTTACCGGCTGCAGCAACAAAACTGCAGAGCAAAGTGAAAGTGTTGCAGAGGTTGGGCAAGCAAATGCTACAGGAGAGAAAAAGTATGTGAGCCACCTTACAGAAAACGGTGAAGGCATTGCAATTGTAAGAGAAGCACGCAATTTGAGCAATTGGGATCAATATAAGACCCCACTTATAGAGATGCCGCGATACAATCCAGAAGATCCGCATTCTGTTGATTTTAGGCTACATGATGTTTCACAGCTAGATCTAACTAATGAAACTGAAAATTTAGCTCATGTTAGTTTTGATAGCAAAACAAAATGGCCGAGTGCAGATAAAATGCCAACAGATTTTGACCCGGAAAAGATAATGGAAAACGGTAAGAATCCGGGGCTAGGGATTAGAGCATTGCACGAGCAAGGCATAATCGGCAAGGGTGTTGGGGTTGCGATAATTGACAGTCCACTTTTAGTTGACCATGCTGAGTATAAGGACAACTTGAAACTATACGAAGAAATTGACACAACAGAAGATAACTATGCCCAAATGCATAGCTCTGCAGTTGCTTCTTTGGCAGTTGGTAAAACTTGTGGTGTGGCAAAAGGCGCTGATCTTTACTTTATTGGAACAACTTCTCATGGAGACGAAAATATATTATGTGAATCTACCTGCAGAGCAATAGACAGAATTTTAGAAATAAATGAAAAATTGCCGGCAGATGGAAAGATTAGAGTGATTTCAATTTCCAGAGGATATGGACCAGAATATAAAGACTTTGACAAATTGGAAGAAAAAATTAAAGAAGCCGAAGAAAAGGGCGTTTTTGTTTTAACAACAGTCACTGAAGATTTTAAATCACAAAAAAGCATTCGTTTCATGGGTTTGGATAGAATAGATCGGAATAAAATGGAAAGCTCGGCAGATTATACCACTGCTGTATGGTATACTGAAAACTATAAAGAAAATGATGATTACTTTTCGCCTGCCACACTTTTAGTGCCAGAAGGGAACAGAACTGTTGCAAGCTGGCAAGGGCGAGATTGGTATCAATATGATAGTGTGGGTGGTAAAAGTTGGTCAACGCCATATTTTGCCGGCTGCTATGCGCTTGCTTGCCAAGTTTACCCACAAATTACACCTAACCAGTTCTTTGAGCTGGCAATCAAAACAGGTGATATTTTAAACGATACGCCAGAAAACACAAGAAAAGACAAAGAAAATGCAAGAATAATAAACATGGCAAAATTGATAGAGGAATTAAAGAAGCTTTAAACTCTATCGACAATAAAGAATTAATAATTTATTGACACCATCTTTTAGGAAGTGCTTTTTTCGTACAAAAAAGGTGGTGTTTTTGATGCTTTTAAGTGCATTTTAATTTACACAACTCAATTTAAGCCGTAGAACAGGTTTGCATTTTTGCGGTTTTTCTGCTATAATAAGAACTATAGAATCACTGCAAAAATAAGAGAATGAGGTTAATTTTATGTATGAAGGCGACAATAAAATAATAGACGTTTCGGTAGAGAATGAGATGGAAAAATCCTACTTAGCTTATTCCATGTCAGTCATTGTGGGACGTGCACTGCCAGATGTGCGAGACGGCCTAAAACCGGTGCACAGAAGAATACTTTATACTTTGTTCGAAAACGGCTTAAGCCCAGACAAAGCTTACAGAAAGTCGGCTGATACAGTCGGTTCGGTTTTAGGTAGCTACCATCCGCATGGTGATGCTTCAGTTTACGATGCGCTGGTTAGAATGGCGCAAGATTTCTCTTTGCGCTACACTTTGGTAGACGGGCATGGTAACTTTGGCTCGGTAGACGGCGATCCGCCGGCTGCTTATAGATATACAGAAGCAAAACTCAGTAAAATCTCAATGCATATGCTTACAGACATTGAAAAAGAGACTGTACCATTCCAGCCGAACTATGATGATAGGTTAAAAGAACCTGTTGTTCTGCCGTCGCGGTTTCCAAATATCTTAGTTAACGGAGCAACTGGAATTGCAGTGGGAATGGCTACGAATATTCCACCGCACAATTTAGGCGAAGTTATCGATGGTATCTGCTATTTAATAGAAAACCCAGATGCCGAAATATCACAGATTATGCAATTTGTTTTAGGACCAGACTTTCCAACCGGCGGTATTATTATGGGCACGTCTGGAATTAGAGCAGCTTATTATACTGGCCGCGGCAAAATCATATTACGTTCTAAAACAGAAATAGAAGAGCTTAAAAATGGCAAAAGTAGAATTATAGTAACAGAGATCCCTTATATGGTCAACAAATCGCGGCTTTTAGAATCAATTGCGGACTTGGTTAAAGAGAAGCGCATAGAGGGTATTTCGGACCTTCACGATGAATCTGACCGTGATGGTATGCGAATTGTTATAGAAGTGAAACGTGACGCTAACGCTCAGATTGTGTTAAATCAGCTTTTTAAGCTCACTCAGCTGCAAGACACAGTTGGAGTAATCATGCTAGCTTTGGCAGATGGAATGCCTAAAGTATTAAACCTTAAAGAGATTATGGAACACTACATAAAGTTCCAAGAAGAGGTAATAACTAATAGAACAAGGTTTGAATTAAAAAAAGCAAAAGAACGCGCTCATATTTTAGAGGGTTTAAAAATTGCCATAGATAACATAGATGAAGTGATAAAAACAATAAAACAAGCATCTTCTATTGCAGAAGCAAAGGAGCATTTGCAAGCGCGTTTTGGCTTAACAGAAATCCAAGCGGCAGCAATTGTTGCCATGCGGCTGGGGCAGTTAACAGGTCTAGAGCGCGAGAAGATAGAGAATGAACTTGCTGAACTAAAGCTAAGAATTGCGGAACTTATAAATATTTTAGAAAACAAAGGCTTAATACTTAAGATAATAAAAGACGAGCTACAGCAAATTAAGGCAAAATTTAACGACAAAAGACGCACACAGATAGAATCAGTTTACGGAGAGGTAGATGTAGAAGACCTTATAGAAGAACATGATTGCGTGGTTACATTAACTCGTGATGGCTATATTAAACGCCAGCCGGTAAATAACTACAAAGCACAAAAGCGCGGCGGCAAAGGTATTATTGGTCTTGCCAAAAAAGAAGAAGATTTCATATCCGAATTATTTGTGTGCTCATCACACGACCATTTATTCTTCTTCACAAATAGAGGTAAAGCATATCGCCTAAAATGCTATCAAATTCCAGAAGGTGGCCGAAACTCTAAAGGTACAAATATAATCAACCTTATAGAGATAGAAAAAGATGAGTGTGTAACAGCAGTTTTAAAAGTCAAAGATCTGCAGACCAATGAATATCTTGTAATGCTAACAAAACATGGGGTAGTTAAGCGCACGCAGTTGAGTGAATTTTTAAATATAAGAAGGACAGGTTTAATTGCAATTAATTTAGATAAAGATGATGAATTGGGTTGGGTAGCACTAACAAACGGTGAATGTAAAGTATTTATTGCCACAAAGAACGGCAAAGCACTATATTTTAAAGAAACAGATGTTAGATGTGTTAGTAGAGCATCGAGGGGTTCACGCGGAATTTCACTAAATGCTGATGATGTTGTTGTAGGTATGGTGGCGGTAGAATCACCTGAACAGAAGATAATTACAATAACAGAAAAAGGCATAGGGCGTTGCACGAAACTTTCTGAATATAGGTTAAAATCCAGAGGCCAGAAGGGAATACTTAACTATAAAACTTCTAAGAAAACTGGCTGTGTTGTAAGTGCTAAAGCGGTAAGTGACGATGACGATGTGATGCTCATTAAAAATGACGGTACAATAATTAGAGTGGCAGTTAAAGATATAAACGTAATGATCTCAAGAGCAACAATTGGCGTGCATTTAATGCGCGTAAAAGAGGACGAACATGTTGTAGCTATAGCACGTGCACCACATGAAGATGAAGAAAATATAAAAGAAGCAAAAAATGATAAAAAGGTTGACTAATTGAGTTGTTTGAGGTATAATAATTATTGCCTTATCCATCTTAAAATGGGTGGATCATAGTCCAAAAGGAGGTGTTTAGTTTGAATAACTTTGCTGAATATGAGGTTATGTTTGTTGTAGATTCGGCATTAGAAGCTGAAGAAGTTACAAATGTGGTAGAAAAATTTAAAAGTTTAATAAGCAGTCACGGCGAGATTAAAAACATAGACGAATGGGGCAAGCGCAAGTTTGCATATCCAATTAACCACAAAACAGAAGGCAACTACTACATAATAACTTTCACTGCACCACCGCAGTTCCCGGCAGAATTAGAACGTATATTTAGAATAACAGATTCAATTGTACGCTTTTTAATAATTAATAAAAACAAATAGGGGCGGTTTCATGTATTCTAGAGTTATTGTTATGGGGCGAATCACGGCAGATTTAGAGCTTAGGCAAACTCCAAGCAGTGTTTCGGTGCTAAGCTTTAGAATTGCGGTTAATCGTCCGTTTGTTGCTAAAAACGGTGAGCGAGCAACAGACTTTTTTAATGTTGTTGCTTGGCGAGCTCAAGCTGAATTCATTGCCAAATATTTCAAGAAAGGCAGCTTGATTTTGGTAGATGGCAGACTTGAATCACGCGAATATGTAGATAAAAATGGCACAACTCAACGCGTTGTTGAGATTATAGCAGAAAATGTTAGCTTTACTGGTGAGGCGAAACAACCTAATAATAATTCTCAGGGGTCGCCAGCAGTAGAAGGACCAGAAATGGATGAAAACATTGATGACTTTAAAGACCTAGACGATGACGAAGATTTGCCGTTTTAAAATAAGAGATTTAACTTCTAAAAATATGTGGAGGTGAATATAGAATGGAAAGAGCACAAAAAAATAACTTTAAAAAAGCAAAGAAAAAGGTTTGCGATTTTTGTGTAAACAAATCTGATTATATAGATTATAAAGATATAAATAAATTAAAGAGGTATATAACAGAGCGCGCTAAAATTGTGCCAAGAAGAATAACAGGCTGCTGCGCATATCATCAGCGTGAACTAACAATTGCAATAAAACGCGCCAGGCATATGGCGTTGCTTCCATTTATAAGCGATTAAAGGAGGCAGCATATGCATTATACGTATAAAACGCACGGTGTTTGCTCAACTCAAATTGAGTTTGATATTGAGAATGAGATTTTAAGAAATTGTAAATTTTATGGTGGCTGCAATGGCAATTTAAAAGGCATATGCAGATTAATAGAAGGCAGAAGAGCAAACGAAGTTGTGAATATATTATCTGGCGTTGAGTGTGGGTTTAAAAACACATCTTGCCCAGACCAACTTTCTAGAGCAATTGCAGAGGCTTTGCAAAATACTTAAAAAAAGGAGTGGATTTAAATCCACTCCTTTTTTTAAGTATTTTTTCTCTCTTACAAGGGCAATCTTTTTTAATGCCGAGCTTAGACTAACGTTTTAACTTATTAGAGGAACATTTAGTAAATAAGGTAGACCATCGTTTATTTTAGAATTTATGCCCCAAAGATCTTTACCCCATATACCAAATAATTTGTTAGAGTTCATTAATTTTGTTGTATTTTTTTCATTCAGCTGCAACTCTGTACTAGCGTTAGAATGATCACCTTGCCCAATTGGTTTTAACTTATTAGAATTGCTTTTTAAAGAAGCATAGTATGTTTTTTTAATAACACCACTGTTCTTGCCAACTAACAAGCCTGGAATGTATGTTTTAAAGTTTAAATCCGCTTCAAAATTAATTAAAGAGGCAGAAAAACTATTTTTTAATTTGCCGCAATTACTGCCAATTAAACCGCCAACATAAGTTTTAGCATATGTTTTACTAACAATATTAGCACGCGAGAAGCAGTTTTTAACTAAGCTGTTTATATTTATCCCAATCAATCCACCAATACAGCCAGAACCACAAACTTCACCGAGCGAATAACATTCATCTACTACCGAATCTCTAGATATATTTCCGGCAATTCCACCGGCATAAAAAATACCGTTTGCTTTAGCCGAAGAGGCACTTTGTTTAATACTTCCTCTATAGACGCGCCCACAGATTGCACCAACATTTTCCTGCCCGTTAACTATCCCATCCACAGCGCAGTTAGATATAGAACTAAGATAAGAATATCCTGCTATACCGCCAACATCAGACTTGCCGTTAATAGAACAATTGCAGAGCTTAATGTTTTTTATTTCTGCAGATTCTATGTATCCAAATAGCCCTTGAGCAGATTGATTACGCTTGTCCACTTTAAGATTAGATATACTCATATTAGCACCATCTATTGCGCCGCAAAACTTACAGTGCGAAACTTCTCCCGAAGAACCGATCGCAATCCATTCTTTACCGCCAAGATCTATATTGTTGCATAGAACAAAATGACAACCTTTAAAAGTAGTACCGGAATTTACTTTTTTAGCGATATAAGAAAGATGCTCTGGTTTAGAAATTTTATACGGCTGTGAGCGAGAACCAGTTCCTTCTGAGATGTTTTGGGCATAATCTAGCCACGAACCAACGTATGTATTGTTTAAATTAGCTGCAAACGCTGTATGTGCGTTTAAAGATAAAATAATAAAAGCAAAGAACAAAGAACGTATTTTAATTTTCATACATAAGTGCCTCCTGTAAAGAAGATAGGCCAAAAATAAATTTTTGTTGATTTTGCGTTTATTTTATTTTATCACAACCCATATATTTATGCAATACTTTAGGAATAGTTATCGAGCCATCTTTATTTTGGAAATTTTCCAAAATAGCGGCAAAAGTACGCCCCACAGCAAGTCCGGAACCGTTTAACGTGTGTACGAATTTTGCTTTCTCTTGAGGGTTTTCCTTATATTTAATCTGTGCTCTTCTGGCTTGAAAATCCTCCATATTACTGCAGCTAGAAATTTCGACATAACGATTGTAAGAAGGCAGCCAAACTTCAATGTCGTATGTTTTGGCACTGCAAAATCCCATATCACCGGTGCAGAGCACAATAACACGGTAAGGCAGCTCCAAAAGTTGTAAAACACGTTCAGCATCACGAGTTAGACTTTCCAACTCGTCGTAGGAATTTTCGGGACTTGCAAATTTAACTAATTCCACTTTGTTAAATTGATGCTGCCTGATTATCCCTCTGGTATCTCTGCCGGCACTGCCGGCTTCACCTCTAAAACATGCAGAATATGCACAGAACTTAGCGGGCAGTTGATCTTTTTTTAAAATTTCTTCTCTGTAGTAGTTAGTAAGAGGGATTTCGGCGGTAGAGATAAGATAATAATTAAGATCTTCTAATTTAAACATATCTTCTTTAAATTTCGGCAATTGCCCGGTACCATACATTGAATCTTTATTAACTATAAACGGAGGTAATAGTTCGCTATATCCGTTTGCAGTGTGAGTATCTAAAAAGAAGTTAATTATAGCCCGTTCCAAACGTGCGCCTAAATTTTTGTAATACACAAAACGAGTACCAGTCACTTTAGAAGCTCGTTCACTGTCTAAAATATTCAAAATTTTGCCTAATTCCCAATGTGCTTTTGGTTCAAAGTCAAACTTTTTAGGCACACCCCATCTTCTCACTTCTTTATTTTCGGTTTCGTCTTTACCTTCAGGCACAGACGGATGAGGAATATTCGGCAATAAATACATAAGCTCTTGATACCTTTTATCTAACTCCAAAATAGCAGCAGAAAACTCCTTTGATTTTTGAGCTAAAACTTTCATTTGCTGCAATACCTCATCAGTATTTTGCCCGGCTGCTTTTAAATTAACAATTTCTTTATTTGCAGTATTTTGCTCAAATTTTATTTTATCTATCGTAGCAGAAAGTTCTCTTCGCTTAACATCGATGCTTAAAATTTCATCAATTTCTTCATCATAACACTTACCCCTCTTAGCCAAAGCCGATTTAACAAATTCCGGGTTAGTGCGTATCAATTTTATATCCAACATAAAAACAACTCCTTATTTTATAACGTTAAAAAAACACATATCAAATCCAAAGAACACAATTTGCAGTTTACACCAACTTTTCTTTTACGCAAAAACTGAATGTTGATAATTAAAATTCCATTGTTGAAAACTTGGTGGAAAATGTTGAAAACTGTGTTGAGCTAGCAAATTTGAATTTCAAATTTCATTTTTACTTTTCAACACAGCGCCACCACTTTACAAAAAACGGCATAACAACTTAACACAACAAATTTAGCATAACCAATATAGTTTTCACGGTTTTTCAAAATTCAAAAATTATTTACTTTTCTACACAAATTGCCATTTTTAAACACCCAGTTAAAATTACCCAGTTAAAATAGTTTATATTTTTGACACAAGTCAAGTACTTCAGCTGCCACTTGATTTTTACTGTTAATATCAGTTGCAGTTTTGTATATCCACTCAGCGATACAACACATATCGTCTGCATTTAACCCTCTTGTAGTTACAGCAGGAGTACCTATACGAATCCCACTGGTCACGAACGGCGTTTCAGGGTCATTAGGAATTGCGTTTTTATTAACAGTTATATGAACATCATCTAGCCTGTGCTCCAACTCTTTGCCGGTAATGTTAAAATTCCTCAAATCTATTAAAGAAAGATGATTGTCAGTCCCGCCAGAGATCAAATTAAAGCCCAATTCCAATAATTTTTTAGCTAAAGCTTTTGAATTTTTTAACACTTTTGTTTGGTATTCTGTAAATTCCGGAGTAGCAGCTTCTTTAAAACAAACGGCTTTTGCAGCAATCACGTGCATCAAAGGGCCGCCTTGTGTGCCGGGGAATATTGCTTTATCTATAGCTTTAGCATATTGTTCTTTGCAAAGGATCAAACCACCTCTGGGCCCGCGTAAAGTTTTTTGGGTTGTAGATGTAACAAAATCGGCATAAGGCACAGGAGAGGGATGTAACTTAGCAGCGACCAAGCCGGCAATATGTGCCATATCTACCATCAAGTACGCACCGCACTCTTTGGCAATTTGCGCAAACATTTCAAAATCAATTTCTCGGGGATAAGCACTTGCACCAGCCACAATAAGCTTAGGTTTGTGCTGCAATGCAAGCGTACGCACAACTTCATAATCAATTCGACCGGTTTGCGCATCAATACCATAGGGAATGAAATTAAAATAAGAGCCAGAAATATTAACAGGGGAACCGTGAGTTAAATGCCCGCCATGGCCAAGGTTCATGCCAAGCACAGTATCTCCGGGCTTTAAAACGGCAAAATAAACCGCCATGTTAGCTTGTGAACCAGAATGAGGCTGCACGTTAATATGCTCGGCACCAAAAAGGGATTTTGCACGTGCTATAGCTAAATCTTCAACAACATCCACATATTCGCAACCGCCGTAATAACGTTTTTTTGGGTATCCTTCTGCATATTTGTTAGTTAAAATACTGCCCATAGCGGCAAGCACACCATTAGATACAACATTTTCAGACGCTATCAATTCAATGGTATTATTTTGCCGGTTAGCTTCACTTAAAATAGCTTCTGCAATCTCTGGGTCTAACTCTTTTAAAAGTTCAGTGTTTTGAGGTAGATTTTTATCATTCATCAATCATCAACCTTTCTTAGTTTGAATATAACATTAATTCAAAGCGAGTACTATATTATATGAACTTTAGATCTCTCCTTTATTTTGATCTAAAATATTAGTGGCGGCGTTCATCACACAAAGCTTACCGCTGGGGTAGGTAAGCCCGCCTTGAAAATAAGCTACAAAAGGTTCAAGCATCGGTCCATCTGCAGAAGATTCTATTGTGGAGCCCATTGTAAAATTTCCCGCGGCCATAATCACTTTAGAGTTATAACCGGGCATATCCCATTCTTCTGGCACAACATAAGAATCTATAGGGGAAGCAGCTTGAACACCAGCACAAAAAGCTTTTAAATTATTATGCGAGTTTAATTTAACACTTTGTACTATGTCGGTTCTAACATCTGTTGATTTTGGGAAAGTTTCAAACCCTAAAAGGGCGAACAAAGAGCTACAAAATATTGCGGTTTTAACAGCATTTGCAACGGCTTGCGGAGCTAGAAACAAACCAAGTAGAATTTCGCGGTTTTGCTCTAAAGAACAACCTACTTCACGGCCAATACCGGGGGATGTTAACCTGCTTGCACAAAGCTCAACTAAATCCTTGTTACCGGCAATATACCCACCAGTGCGGGCGATTCCTCCACCGGGGTTTTTAATTAAAGACCCCACACAAAGATCAGCGCCAACGCAACACGGTTCCAAAGTCTCAACAAATTCGCCGTAACAATTGTCCACAATGATAATAGCATTTTTGTTTTCTTGCCGAACAATTTCGATCAGTTTGGCAATTTCATCGATGCAAAGCGAGGGCCGCAAAGAATACCCGCGTGAACGCTGAATACAGACCGCTTTAGCATTTTTGCATTCGCGTTTAATGCTTTGATAATCTGGTTTTCCATTTAATAAATCCACTTGAGAGTAAGTAATACCAAAATCCTTTAACGACCCTTGCCCAGTTCCGCGCAGCCCAATAACTTCTTCCAAAGAATCATAGGGCTTGCCGGTAACATAAAGCATTTTATCACCAGGACGCAACACACCAAAAAAACATACAGCTAAAGCATGAGTCCCACAGGTAAAATTATGCCGCACAAGCGCAGCCTGCGTACCCATAACCTGAGCAAAAACTTTATCTATCACATCGCGCCCAATGTCACCGTAACCATAGCCGCTGCTCCCACAAAGATGAGTACTAGAAACTTGGTTTGCAACAAAAGCGTTTAATACTTTTGCTTGATTACATTCAAAAATGCGGTCAACTAAAGCAAACTGAGAGCAACAATTTGCTTCAGCTAAATTTGCAGTTTCAATTAATTTAGAGCTAAATTCAAACAATTGTAATTCTCCTTAATATTTAATTAAAATCTTCAAAAGTGTTTATTGCGGCTAAAATACTGCTGGGAGCAAGATCTTCAAATAAAATTTCATAGATACAGTTAATTAAAGGCAGACTAACATTTAAACTTTCAGCCATTCGATGTGCAGTTTTTGTGTTGTTGTAACCTTCAACTACCATGTTAATTTGTGCAAGAGCCGTTTTAACGGCAATTCCTTGCCCAACTAACTTACCCATCTGACGGTTGCGGCTGTGCTCACTTTCACAGGTCACAATCAAATCGCCGAGACCGGCAAGCCCCAAAAAAGTTTGAGGTTTAGCACCAATTGCCAAACCGAGCGCAGATATCTCAGAAAGCCCTTTGGTTATTAAAGCGGCAATTGTATTTGCACCAGTGTTTAACCCCACACAGATTCCGGCTCCGATTGCAATCACATTTTTAAAGGTGCTGCAAATTTCAATACCTTTTGCGTCATCAGAACAAAAAAGATGAATAAAATCGTTAGAGATGGTGTTTTTAATCTGCAAACAAACATCCGGTAAAGCACTTGCCACAACAAAAGAGGTGGGAATTTTCCTGACCAATTCTTCGGCGTGAGTAGGCCCGCACATTATAGCGACCTGGTCAAGATGAAACTCATCACTTAAAACTTGATACCCACCTTTAAACGTAGCTTCTTCAATTCCTTTAGATGTGTTAACAATAATTGAACTGCTGCTTATATATGGTTTTAAAGCCACAGCAGTACTGCGTAAAAATTCAGAGGGCACAGCAAAAAAAACAAAATCACTGTCTAGAATTTCATTAGCATTGGTTGTTATATTTATACTCTCTGGGATTTTAATACCGGGCAACCTGCTACGATTTTCCCTAGAGGTTAATATGTCGTTTTTTTCTGCCTCGCTAAAAGTCCACATAGTTACATTGTGCTTTAAACTAAAAGAGACCGCAAGCGCACAGCCAAAGCTGCCTGCACCAATAACTGTAATATCTGCCATCATATTCACATACCCTTCCATATAAATTTAATCTGTTGATACTATTTTATAATATTTAGTATGTTTTTGCAATAGTTTTTGTAGATTTGCATTTATTAATATCATTATATAAAATGCAAAACAGCACAGCAAATCCCAAAGAATTCACTGCGCTGTTTTGTTGCGCGTATTCTGTAAATATGTTAAATAATACAATTAATTATGCTGTGGATTCTGCTGAATCATCTGGCAATTTGTAATTGTACCCTTATTACGCAAAGCTATTGCATTCCCTGAATATCTGCAATTCAGAATGATTCCGGGATTTTTATTCTCACAGACAAACGTGTTGTTAGGAGCATTAGGGTTAGTGAATTCGCAGTTGTCAATTTGACCCCAATTGTGACCAATTACGTCAGAGAAGTTAGAAAATTTAACATTTGTTATTCTACCGCCTTGATAAATGCTAGTAATTAAACATCCCATCCAACGACCGTTAACTGTTATTGTATGATTGTTACCGTTTAAAGTGCCATATAAATCACTCCATTCTGTGTGATGCTGTACATCAGGAGCATCAAGAACAATATCATTATTTAAACTGAAATATTTTCCCTCCGTGTAACGCATATTTTGTTCTATTCTATTGCTAATATCTATCCAATCTTGCGCAGAGTTAATATTAACAATTTCACTAGACTCATCGGACTCAGCAGGAATAGCCGCTGCTTTAAAGTTAACCGAAGGCACCACAGAGATACAAGTTAAAATAAACACAAACAATTTCTTAAAGTTTGTTTTCATAAAATCACTCCTTTATTAATGATTGTGATATAATTATATCATAGATCAATAAAAATATCAATAATTGTGATATAATTATATTATAAAGCAATAAAAATATCAATAACAAAACCAATATTCATGGAATTTCAGGATAATAAACAAACAACCACAAAATAATGAACAAACAAATCAAATAATTGCAATTGAATAAGCGAAGGATTTATGTTATAATCATTTTTGAAATAAAAAATCGGTTAAAATTATAAGGGAGACTTTTAATGGAACACGAAAACCGCCTAGGCTCAAAACGGCAAAGTTTTTTGCACGGCGCTGTAATTATTATGTTTGGCACATTCATGGCGAAGTTCATCGGCATTTTTTTCAGGTTGCTTTTGGGCAATATCATAGGCGCAGAGGGCAACGGTTATTATAGCACAGCCTATAGTATTTACCAACCGCTTTACGCAATGTCAATTTCGGGTCTGCCGGTAGCGCTCGCTAAAATCGTGGCAGAAAGCACCGAGAAAAAAGAGTATACATATACAAAAAGAACATTCAAGGTAGCACATTGGCTCTTCATGCTGGTTGGTGTGGTTTTAATGCTTGTCATGCTCATTTTTAATAAAGAACTTTCAGCTTACATGCATAACCCCGGCGCAAGATTTGCAATTGCGGCACTGGCTCCGGTAGCATTTTTTTGCTGTCTTTCAGGAGCCTATAAAGGCTACTACGAAGGCCTAAGGAATATGTACCCCACAGCAGTTTCGGAGATTATAGAGGCTTTAAGCAAGCTGCTGTT
>JAFPTG010000022.1 GCA_017400345.1 Oscillospiraceae bacterium | reverse complement strand
GATTTAAAATCTCTTTTCTTCAATAAGTTTTGTTACAGTGAAAAGTATATTTTTAGTATAATATTTACAATAAAATTCGCAATGCCTCCCCCATTTTTGTCGAACTTTGTCGAGTTTTTTAGCTCTAAATATAATTATTAAATGAATGACAAAAAACAGAGAAAAAGCAGCCTGTATAAGGCTGCTTTTTCTACGCTCGACGAGGAATAATATATTTTTCATCGAGCTAATGCTTAATCCATTTTATTAAATCATCCTCAAACCTTTGTTCTGTTGTGGCTTCTCAATACTTTCAGCATCACTTTTAGACAAACAAATTCTTAAGAGTTTTGGGGGATATTTTATAAAGTGTGTATAAAAAATTTCAGAAGGAAAATGTATATATGGAGATCTCTCCACCCTCACCTCTCAATTTATACAAAAAGTAATTCTTACTGTTCTTGTTTAATTGCCGCAAGAGCACTTATCTTAACTGCACGGTTCGCCGGTGCAAGTCCAGAAATTAAACCTACTAATAAGCCAAATAATACACCACCAATAATTAAATATATTGGGATTGCTATAACATCTTTTCCTTCCATTATATCGAACATATTAGTAAAATTGTTTACAAATTCAATTAGTTCTGTACGGAATTTGCTACCTGCTGCACTTTCAACAAACTTTTCGCTACTGGCTAAACGCACAATTGCAGAAAGGCCTTTTGCTATACCGTATGAACTGCCAACACCAATAATTCCACCGCAAAGCCCCACTATGCCTGCTTCGGTTAAAAACATTTCTCTAATATTGCGCAAGCTGCAGCCTAAAACCTTCATAACACCAATTTCTTTGGTACGTTCAGATATTGACATAAACATCATATTAGCTATGCCTAACGCAGAGACGATTACGGTAATTACCCCAAGTGCTAAAAGCATTGACCGAATTCCTGCTGATTGTTTTTGTTTCTCTTTTATATCTCCCAACAAGCTTTTTGTTTTATAATTTAAATTGTTCTGCACCGTTTCTACAATTCCTTGTACTGCATTCCAATCTTTGGCAACCACAGTTATTTTATCGTATGCAAATTTATTTCTGTTTTTATTATCGTTTAAACTAAAATTATTAATATTAGATTTCTCTTTTATTTTTTTTAATTCTTTGAATGTATCGATATCTATGTATATATTAGTAAGCTTCCTTATACTCTCCCAACCATTGTCTTTTTCTCTAAGTTCTTTTAATAATTGCCAGTTCCGGTTATTAAATAGATCAAAGTCTCCTTCCGTTATAAGACCGGTTATGTCTATATCAAATTTACTGCCAGAAAGGTTTTCTAAAGATGCAACAGCTGTGTCTTCACTTATGTCGTCATCGTCATCTTCAAAGTTTTTAGAGTCCATTCCACTATAAAGTTTATTTCTTAGATTTTGTAGTTGTTTTTCTCCTTTTGAATTAAGTACAATTCCTTTTAATTTTTCTTTTCTTATGTCAAAAAATGGCTCAATGTCATTTTTTGAACCATAACCCCACAGTATTCCGTAAATATCACATTGCAGATCTTCCCATCTTTTAGCCTTTAAGTCTACAAATTGATATGGAAACAATGAACCGACAACAATATTCTTTTTTTTAGATTTTGGAGTATCTTTAACAAATTTACAGTTTGGTGCTAGCGCATAGCCCATTTTTTTTAAGTTCCCTGGTGTACAGATATTGAAATCAAATGCCATTGTATTAAAATAGAAATCGGGAGAAATATATTGATTACCCACATAAAACTGCATTAGATCATAAGTTTCACACTGTGGAAATACAAAATCTACCCCATTAATTTTAGAAAGTTTTTTAACTAGTTCATCTCCGTACTCGAGTGTTACATCATCTTGGTCTTGATTTTGGTTTTGCAGTCGTTCTTTATTCCCTTTTTTGTTTCCTCCTTTATTAGGATTATATTTTCGTCTTAAAATCGTAATTTGATTAATATCTGCTCCGCTTTTCATAACCTCTTCTATGTTGGTTGTTATTGTGTAACTAAAAGCAAACGTTAGTACAATTGAGCAGGTACCCAAAACTATTCCGGCAATTGTTAAAAATGTTCTGAGTTTACGGCGTGTGAGATTCTTTACGGAAAACTCTATTATATCAGATATCCTCATCATCTATATCCAAGCTCCTCTTTCCTCTGCCCTTTTTGACTCCGAAAATTATAACTGCTATTAAACCTACAAACACCGAACATTTCCAAACAATTCCAAACTTTTCAGAAGATTCGTTATCTGCATTTTCATCTGTTATTGCAGCTTCTCCACTCATACTCGCTTCGCCTTCCATACCTCCGCCTGTAAAATCTTCTTGCATTTGTGTCATTGGATTGATTTTAAATGAAAATTCGCTTCTTTCGGTATATTCTTTATGGTCTTGGTCGTAATATGTTAACAAAATTTCACCCTTAAAAATTTGAGGACCATCTTCTGCTGGCAAACTTGGAGCCATATTTTCTGCCGTCGTGTTATTTGTATTTTCGGCATTATTTACTTCTTCTGAATTAGCCTCTTGTGTTTGAGCAACTCGTCTGTATTTTGGTGTTATTGTAATTGTTTTTTCTATTGGCTCCCCTTGAATTAAATTCCTTAAATTAATTATAGAATTCTCTGAATCGAATTCAAAACCATCTAATGCTTTCACTTCTATATATGGATTATAGGCAATTGGTGCAATCTCTTTTGTTTTAGTAATTGTCGCATTGCTTGCAATTATTTTTATGTTAACGTCTTCGCCTTCTGTTATTTCTTTTGTGTTAGTTATTGCTTTCAAACTTGCTATTAACGCTGTTTGGTGCGCCTCTATTGGCAATGAAAGTGTTAGTTCGTCTTCAAAATCTTTGCGTGTACCATTTTCTATATATTCTGCTTTCACTGATATCTTGAGCATCTGTATAGAGGTTTGTGTCTCTGGATTAACATACAGTGAAAGCCCTTTGGAAATTGTGCCTCTCGGTTCTAACACTTCATCTATAAATGTATTAATTGTTGCATTGGCAGGTGTAAAAATACTACCGCCATCTACTGTGGTTTTTATATTCTCTAACTTATAAATTTTGCTGGTGTTTAATAAAGAAAAATTCAAATTGAACGTGCTATCTGCCATAATCTTCTCTTTGCCATAAGAATACTGTGATAACTGAATTCTTGGTTTGGTTTGATCTGCTGTCTCTACCGGTAATGAAAGTGTTAATTCGTCTTCAAAATCTTTACGCGTGCCATTTTCTATGTATTCCGCTCTTACTGATATTTTAAGCATCTGCACAGAAGTTTTTACTTCCGGATTAACATATAGTGAAAGTTTTTTGTTCATAATGCTTTGCGGACCAAGAGTCTCATCAAAAAAAACATTGCTAGATCCATTTGTTGGTGTAAACACTTCTCCACCATTAATTGTTGTTTTTACATTTTTTAAATTATAATTCCAGCTTGTGTTGACTATTGAAAAATTTAAGTCGAATGTTTTATCGGCCATAACTTTGTCTTTATCGTAAGAATAGCTCTCTAGTTGGATTTGCGGCTTTGCTAATATTTTAGTTTCTGCATTCTGAATCTGACTCTTTGGCTTTTTCACTGAAAGTTTTACCGCACCCGAAACTACTGTGTTGCCTACACGATACGAAACTGCAATAGAAATATCACCATATTTATTACCTTGCGCAGTTTCTGCATTCTGCGATTCTTTACCAATATATACCACATTCTTAAATGTCACCTTAAAACGCAAACTGCCTTGCACATCTGTCACCGAAAGCTGTTTTATTTCTGGAAGCACGCTCGGATCCTCTAGCTCAAATTCATCTGAGTCAAATGTTGCACTGGCTGTACCCGGCTCAATTGAATCGTACGCTCTATGTTCAGTGTCGATTATCTCTACTGTCATATCAAACGGGTCTGTATCAGCATCTAAATATTTAGGAATGCCCGAATATGCACGAATTGTCATATTCGCTCCTGTTGCTTTCACTTTGTTCATCAAACCAAATGAACTCAAGTTTAGTAAAATTATAAACATTAAAAATATAGAAATATTTCTTTTTATTCTTTTCATAAAGTTTATCCCTTCTGTATTTAAACAACGCTTTTTATACTATGATTTTTGAACTAATGAATCACTTATAATATTTCCATCCATCAAAGTTACTATTCTGTCAGCGTAGCTTGCCACAGATTGATCATGTGTAACTATAATTAAGGTTTGCTTATAGTCTCTAGCTATTTTTACCATCATTTCCATAATTTCTGTTGTTGTTTTGGAATCTAAATTGCCGGTTGGTTCATCTGCAAATACAAGCATCGGTTTCGCCGCAAATGCACGTGCAATTCCTGCTCTTTGCTGTTGCCCACCACTCATCTCCGAAGGTTTATGTTTAATACGTGAACTCAACCCCACATTTTTTATCATTTTTTTTGCTATTATATTGCGCTTAAATTTGGGTACACCACGAAACACCAATGGTAATGCCACATTTTCTAGCGCAGTTAAAGCCGGTAATAAATTATATGATTGAAAGATAAAACCTACATATTTCCGTCTAAGCGACGCTAGTTGTTTTTCACTCATACTTGATATGTTATGGCCATTTATATACACTTCACCTTTTGTTGGCCTTTCTAGACCCGCCATCATATTAAGCAACGTTGACTTGCCCGAACCTGATGTGCCTAAAATGCAGCAAATTTCCCCTCTTGGTATTTCTAGATCTATTTTGTTTAAAGCAATAACTTTCTCTTTAGCAATTTTATACACTTTGCGCAACCCAATAATTTTTACTATGCAACTTTCTCTATTAATTAAAATCAGCTCCCCAAAGTTATTAAACGCAAAAAAGCGCAAAAACCTTACTTTAGTATTTCTGCGCTATTATTTTATAATATTAGTTCTTTAACCTTTGCTGCTTTGCCAACCTTGCCTCTTAAATAATAGAGTTTACCTCTCTTTACTTTACCTTTTCTAACAACCTCTACATCTGCAACAACAGGTGAATGAACTGGGAACACCCTTTCTACTCCCACTCCGTTCGATACCTTGCGTACGGTGAAAGTTTCTTCTACTTTGCTGTGCTTTTTAGCTATAACAACTCCTTCGAATACCTGAATCCTTTCTCTTTCACCTTCTTTTATTTTAACATGCACCTTAACAGTATCTCCAACATTGAATGCTGGTACTTGTTGTTTCATATACTTTTGTTTGATTATATCTATTAAATTCATTATAAATACCATTGCAGTTTTTGTTTTGAACTGCAATACTCCTTTCTAGAATATTAACTATTGACATTAATTTTTATTCACGCAATCTTATTTTAACATACAAATAAATAATTTTCAAGCAATTTTTTAAAGTTTTGCTAAATATTATTATTTTCTGTTCCCTCTATTATATTAATAGCAGAACTATCTATTGTTCCTGTTCCTGCCGGAATTAGTTTGCCTATGATTACGTTCTCTTTTAGTCCTATTAATTTATCTTCTTTGCCTTTAATTGCCGCATCCGTTAAAATTCTTGTTGTTTCTTGGAACGATGCTGCCGATAAAAAGCTTTCTGTTGCTAGCGATGCCTTTGTTATTCCTAGTAAAAGTGGCATTAACGTTGCCGGTTCTATCCCTTGTTCTCCGTTTTCTATCCTTTCATTTATTTCTTTATTAACATTTTCTGCCTTCATTCTATCAATTAACGCACCCTGCAAAAAGCTGGTACTACCGGAGTTCGTTATTCGTACTTTGCTCAACATCTGGCGTACTATAACTTCTATATGCTTATCGTTTATATCTACCCCTTGAAGCCGATAGACTTTTTGCACCTCTTGAATTAAATAGTCTTGAACTGCTAGCTCTCCTTTAATTTCTAAAATATCGTGCGGATTAATTGATCCTTCTGTTATTGCATCCCCTTTCTCTATAATATCTCCTTCCGAAACTATTATTCTTGAACCATAGGGAATTTGATATCTATATTCTTCTAAGGTTTCTTTATCTAAAACAACTACAACTTTTGTACTATTTTCCTCTTCAATTGCCACTACACCTTTAATTGCGCTAATTATAGCCAAACGTTTAGGCTTTCTTGCTTCAAATAATTCCTCAACCCTTGGTAAGCCTTGCGTAATATCTTCTGCCGAAGCGATTCCTCCTGTGTGGAAGTTTCTCATTGTAAGTTGCGTACCCGGTTCTCCAATCGATTGAGCCGCAATAATTCCAACTGCTTCGCCAATAGTTACGTTTTTGCCAGTTGCTAAGTTCGAACCGTAACATTTAGCACAGATTCCATGCTTGGACTTACAGTTTAAAATTGAACGGATCTTAACTTTTTTTACCCCTGCGTTAATAATGTCTTCTGCCTCTTTTTCGCTAAGCAAAACATCTTTAGAAGCTATTAACTTGCCTTCACTATCGAATAAATCCTCTAAAAGATAACGCCCTATCAGCCTTTCTTTTAAAGGCTCTATCATTTCATTATAATCAGTTATATCGCAAACTTCTAAACCGGTTGTGGTGTGGCAATCCTCCTCACGAATTATAAGCTCCTGTGCAACATCAACAAGTCTCCTTGTTAAATAGCCCGAATCCGCCGTTCTTAGTGCTGTGTCTGCCATACCTTTTCTTGCTCCACGTGAAGAAATGAAATATTCTAGCACATTTAAACCCTCGTGATAATTTGCCTTAATTGGAATGTCAATCGTTGCACCAGATGTGTTTGCAATTAATCCACGCATTCCGGCAAGCTGACGAATCTGGTTAATGCTGCCACGAGCACCAGAATCTGCCATCATAAAGATTGTGTTATATGGGTCCATGTTCTTAGTTAAAGTGTTTGATACCTTTTCCGTTGTATCATTCCATACTTTTATCACCAATTCAAAACGCTCTTCATCTGAAATTAATCCACGCTTGAATTGTTTGTTGATTTTTTCTACCATCTGTTCTGCTTCATCAATTAAAACTTTTTTCTCTTTTGGCACAACAACATCACTGAATGCCACCGTTGTTGCACTCTTTGTTGAATATTTAAAGCCTAAACTTTTAATATTATCTAGCATTGTAGCCGCAACTGATGTGCCATGAATTTTAATACATTTATCTACAATATCTCCCAAAGCTTTTTTATTTACTAAAAACGATATCTCTAGATCCAAACATTGGTCTCTATCATTTCTGTTCACATAACCTAAATCCTGCGGAATAGATTGGTTGAAGATTATCTTTCCTATTGTAGTTTCAATTAGGCCAGAAATATGTTCGCCCGCAAATTCCCTCTCCATTCTCACTTTGATTTTTGCGTGCAGACCTAAACAACCAACACTATATGCCATTATTGCTTCGTTTACATCTTTATATATATTACCTTCGCCTTTTTCTCCTGGGCGCTCCTGGGTTAGGTAATAAGAACCTAGCACCATATCTTGCGTTGGCACTGCCACAGGCTTACCATCCGAAGGCTTTAAGAGATTGTTAGCAGCAAGCATTAAGAATCTTGCTTCTGTTTGTGCCTCTACAGAAAGTGGTACGTGAACTGCCATTTGGTCTCCATCAAAGTCTGCGTTATATGCTGTGCAAACCAATGGGTGCAGTTTTAAAGCACGTCCTTCCACTAATACTGGTTCAAAAGCCTGTATACCTAATCTATGCAATGTTGGTGCACGGTTTAGCATTACAGGATGGTCTTTTATAATTTTTTCCAATGAGTCCCAAACTTCTGGTCTTGCACGCTCAACCATTTTTCTTGCGCTTCTTACATTACCAGCTATTCCTAATTCCACTAAGCGCTTCATTACAAATGGTTTAAAGAGTTCTAGCGCCATCTCCTTTGGAAGACCACATTGATACATTTTAAGCTCAGGGCCAACCACTATAACCGAACGGCCTGCATAATCTACACGTTTGCCGAGCAAATTCTGCCTAAATCTACCTTGTTTGCCCTTAAGCATATCTGAAAGCGATTTGAGTGCTCTATTATTAGCACCTGTAATCGGTCTACCTCTTCGTCCATTATCTATCAATGCATCAACCGCTTCTTGAAGCATTCTTTTTTCATTTCTTATAATTATTTCTGGTGCTTTTAGTTTTAGCAAACGCTTTAACCTATTATTACGGTTTATTACTCGTCTATAAAGGTCATTAAGATCACTTGTGGCAAATCTGCCACCATCAAGTTGAACCATCGGTCGTAAATCTGCTGGAATTACTGGTAATACATCTAATATCATCCATTCTGGTTTGTTATTAGATTTTCTAAAGCCATCAACAACCTCCAACCTCTTAACAAGTCTAATCTTTCTTTGGTTAGATGCTGTTTCCATTTCTTCTTTAATTTCTGAATAAAGTTTTTCTACATCTATCTCTTGCAATAGTTGTTTAATTGCCTCTGCACCCATTTTAGCTTCGAATTCATCTTCATATTTCTCTCGCATTTCTTGATATTCAGATTCATCGAGTACCTGTTTTTTAAGCAGTGGCGTTCCACCTGGGTTAAGCACAATATAAGAAGCAAAATAAAGCACTTTCTCCAGCATTCGCGGTGTTATATCTAGCATGAGACCTATTTTAGAAGAAACACCTTTAAAATACCAAATATGTGAAACCGGAACGGCAAGTTCAATATGCCCCATACGTTCACGTCTCACTTTAGCTCTTGTTACTTCCACACCACATCTATCGCATATTTTACCTTTATACCTTCTTTTATATTTACCACAATGGCATTCCCAGTCTTTAACTGGGCCAAAAATACGTTCACAAAAAAGTCCATCTCTTTCTGGTTTTAACGTGCGGTAATTTATTGTTTCTGGTTTTTTCACCTCTCCATATGACCAGTTTCTAATCTGTTCTGGTGACGCTAAACCTATTTTTATAGTTGACAAATCATCAAACTCCATGAACAAACAACTTCCTTTTCAAGTTATTTATTTAAACTACTTGGTGCGCCAAGTAATTACTCATCAAACTCCGGTTCCTCTATAGTCATTTCATTACTTATATTTTCATCTTCCACAGTATCTTCTAAAAAATACTGCATACTGGTATCTTTATTTTCTAAATGTATACGCTCGTTAGAAGTTTTTGGTATACTTTCTTTTATCTCGTCTTCAAACGTCTGTCTAAGATCAACCTCATTGGCATTTTTATCTAACACCTGAATATCCAAGCTCAGCGATTGCAGCTCTTTCAGTAAAACTTTAAAAGATTCTGGTAAACCTGCTTTTGGAATATTCTGCCCCTTAACTATAGATTCATAAGTTTTAACACGTCCTACAATATCATCTGACTTGACAGTTAAAAGCTCTTGTAAAGTATAAGCTGCTCCATACGCCTCCAGTGCCCAAACCTCCATCTCGCCAAAGCGCTGACCACCAAACTGTGCTTTGCCTCCTAATGGCTGTTGCGTTACTAAAGAATATGGTCCTGTTGATCTTGCATGAATTTTATCATCAACCAAGTGGTGCAATTTTAGGTAATACATATATCCAACGGTTACCTCATTATCAAACGGTTCTCCTGTTCTGCCATCATACAGAATAGTTTTGCCGTTTTCTTTTAAGCCCACCTGTTTCAATCCTTCTGTAATATCAGTCTCAGTGGCTCCATCAAACACAGGTGTCATAACGTTAATTCCCAAAGCTGCTGCCACACGACCCAAATGAACTTCTAATACCTGGCCAATATTCATTCTAGAAGGCACTCCAAGAGGATTTAAAACAATATCAACTGGAGTTCCATCTGGCAAAAACGGCATATCTTCTTGGGGTAAGATTCTAGAAACAACACCTTTATTCCCGTGCCTTCCAGCCATCTTATCTCCCACAGAAATTTTACGCTTTTGGGCTATATAACACCTAACCACCATATCTACTCCGGCTGCAAGTTCCTCACACGTCTCTTTAGTGAAGACTTTTACATCTACAACAACTCCATAACCGCCATGTGGAACTCTTAAAGATGTATCTCTTACCTCACGTGCCTTCTCACCAAAAATAGCTCTTAGCAAGCGTTCCTCCGAGGTCAATTCTGTTTCTCCTTTAGGTGTTACTTTACCAACTAAAATGTCTCCTGCTCTAACTTCCGCACCAATTCTAATAATGCCGCGCTCATCTAAGTCCTTAATTGCATCATCGCCCACATTTGGAATTTCTCTTGTAATCTCTTCTTTGCCTAATTTTGTTTCTCTTGCCTTAGTTTCATATTCCACAATATGAACAGAAGTAAACACATCATCTTTAACCAAGCGTTCATTTAAAAGAACAGCATCTTCATAGTTATAGCCTTCCCATGTCATAAATGCCACAAGCACATTGCGGCCCAAGCTTATTTCCCCATTTTTCGTTGAAGGACCATCTGCAATAACTTGCCCTTTTTTTACTGCTTCACCTACACTTACAATTGGGTGATGATTTATGCACGTGTCTTGATTAGAACGCACAAACTTAAGTAATTTATAAGTGTCTAGTTTGTTTTGATCGTTTAAAATTTTAATTACATCTGCAGATACTTCTTTTACAATCCCAGCTTCTTTTGCTACAACCACAGCCCCAGAATCAACCGCTGCTTTATATTCTATTCCTGTTGCAACCAATGGTGCCTCTGGAACCAGCAGCGGGACGGCTTGTTTTTGCATGTTAGAACCCATTAAAGCTCTACTAGAATCGTCATTTTCCAAAAATGGTATCATCGCCGTTCCAACAGAAACCATCATTTTCGGTGAAATATCCATATAGTCTACTGCTTCACGCTCAATTTCAAGAATCTTATCTCTAAATCTAGCGTTAACTCTTGGGCGGACAAATACATTATTGTCATCTAATGCTTCGTTGGCTTGCGCAACCACATAATTGTCTTCCACATCCGCTGTCATATATTCAACTTTGTCCAGCACTCGGCCGGTACCTTTTTCTACCTTTCGGTACGGTGCCTCTATAAAGCCATATTTATTTATTTTGGCAAACGTTGCAAGGTAAGAAATCAAGCCAATATTCGGACCTTCCGGTGTTTCTATTGGGCACATTCTGCCGTAATGTGTGTAATGCACATCACGCACTTCAAATCCAGCTCTCTCTCTCGAAAGTCCTCCTGGACCTAAAGCAGAAAGGCGTCTTTTATGTGTAAGTTCTGCCAGTGGGTTAATCTGATCCATAAACTGTGAAAGCGGAGAAGAACCAAAAAATTCCTTAATTGCAGCTACCACAGGTCTTATGTTAATTAAAGCTTGCGGAGTTAACACATCTATATCTTGCATCTGAACCAGCATTCTCTCTTTTGTAACCCGTTCAAGACGTGAAATCCCAATTTTAAACTGGTTCTGCAAAAGTTCGCCTACCGATCTTATCCGTCGATTCCCTAAATGGTCAATATCATCTACTAACCCCACTCCATCATATAAATTAAAAATATAATTGATCGATGCTAAAATGTCATCTACTGTTATATGTTTGGGAATAAGTTCATCTCTACGCTTTTTTAATTCTTTTTCGAGGTTCTCGGGTTCTGTGTTATGTAATATTTCATCTAATACTTTAAGAGAGACCTTTTCATTAATCCCCAACTCTTCTAACTTTTCTGGAGTTATATCTACAAATTTTGAAATATCTACCATTCCATTAGACATTACAACAACAGATTTGTCATCTACATCTAATATTACGCGATTTACTCCCGCCTCTTCAATCTGCTTAGCTTGTTCTTTATTTAAAATCGAACCAGCTCCTGCAAGCAGTTCGCCAGTTTGAGGATCAACTATATTTTCCAACACTTTTTGTCCTGCAATACGTTCAGAAATCCCTAACTTTTTATTGTATTTATAACGCCCTACTTTTGCAATATCGTAACGCCTTGCGTCAAAAAACAAATTCTCAAAATGAGATATTGCTCCATCGAGCGATGGTGGTTCGCCTGGTCTTAACTTTTTATAAATTGCAATTAAAGCTTCTTCTCGTGTTTTAATCGTATCTTTTTCTAAAGCTATTTGTAAAAGATTATTGTCTCCAAAATATTCTAAAATTTCTCTGTGTTCCACAAGTCCCAGAGCTTTGATTAATGCTACTATAGATAATTTTCTATTCTTATCGATTCTCACAAAAACATTATCACTCGAGTCTGTTTCGTATTCCAACCAAGCTCCTCTATTTGGTATAACCGTGCACGTGAAAAGCTTTTTGCCGGTTTTATCATGCGTAAATGCGTAATAAATTCCAGATGACCTCACCAACTGAGAAACAATAACTCGCTCTGCTCCGTTGATAATAAAAGTGCCGCTATCTGTCATCAATGGCATGTCACAGATAAAAATACCCTGCTCTTTAATTTCATTTGTTTCTTTATTAATAAATCGCACCTTTACTCTAAGCGGCGCAGAGTAAGTCAGGTCACGTTCTTTACACTCCTCTATTGTATATTTTGGTTTTTTTTCCAATGTAAAATCTATAAACTCCAAGATTAAATTGCCAGAATAGTCTGTTACAGGTTCTAATTCTTCAAAAACTTCTTTAAGTCCGTCTGTTATGAACCAATTATACGAATTCTTTTGCACTTCAATTAAATCTGGTGCTTCAAGCTGTTCTTCAATTTTAGCAAAACTCATCCTAGAAGTTTTACCCAACTTGACCTCTTTTACATTTAGCATATAAAAATTGCCTCCATCTGGTTTTTTGTAAAACATTAAAAATGCTATAAACAATACTTTGCTATGAGGCATGCAAAAGTACATCTATTTATTTTAACATGAATTATTAATTTTGTAAAGCATAAAAATAATAAATTT
>JAFPTG010000021.1 GCA_017400345.1 Oscillospiraceae bacterium | reverse complement strand
TTCACTTTCAAATTCCAAAATCGAACTGTTAATCGCCTCAACACCATCAAGTTCTTTAAGTTGATTATACGCCTGTTTGTTAATTTCTAAGGCTGTAATTCTAGCATTTGGTTTTAAATTTTTAATTGCAATTAAATTAGAACCTACATTCGCACCGAGCTCTAAAAACGAGTTAACACCTTGCGTATTTTTTAGAACTTCTGCAAACCTGGCAATTCTCGACGGAATATTACAGATTCCATTCCTCTGCGTGTATTCTGTTCCAAAATCACTGGCCCAAAAATTTTCCTGTTCGGTTTTAAAACTCATATATTATTCCTCCTGTTTACCCTTTAAAAGCCTAAACATTCTTGTTTTATATTCTTCCACTCCTGGCTGATCAAAAGGGTTAACGCCTAACATATAGCCAGAAATTGCACAAGCTTTTTCTAAAAAATAGATTAAATAACCGTATTCTCGTTCATTTTTTTTCGGCATATTTAATATAATACAAGGCACTCCACCTTTCGTGTGTGCAGAAACTGTGCCCAAAAAAGCCATCTTATTAATAAATGACATTTTCTTATCTGCCAAAAAGTTTAAACTATCATAATCAACCAATTCTTTTTCTACAATATACTCATCTTCCGCGTTTTCAATATCTATAAACGTTTCAAATAAAGCTTGTCCACTTTCTTGCACAAATTGGCCAATTGAATGCAGATCAGTTGAATATATTACCGGGACAGGAAAAATTCCATTGCCAAACTTGCCTTCACTTTCGGCAAAAAGCTGCTGGCACCACTTTAAAAAGAATTCAAAATCCGGTTCAAAACTCGTAAACAATTCAATTCTTCTGCTTTTTTTGTACAAACAATTCCTGTAAACAGCATACAACATGCTGTCATTCTCTGCTATATTATCACTTCGTAAATCTTCGAATGCCTCTTTAGCCCCAAGTATAACTTGCTGAATGTCAATATCTGCCACAGCCATAGGCAGCAGCCCCACTGGTGTTAATACGGAAAATCTACCGCCTATATTCACAGGGATCTTAAATGTTTTGTACCCCTCTATTTCTGCCAAATTTAACAGACTGTTTTTTTGAGCTCCAGTTGTAACAAAAATTCGCTTCTTTGCTTCTGCTTTGCCATACTTTGTTTCTAAAAGGCTTTTAAAAGCTCTAAAAGCTAGTGCCGGCTCTAATGTTCCGCCAGATTTAGAGATAACATTAATACAAAGTTCTTTATCTTTACACATATTTAAAACATGGTTTAAATAACTTGGACTCATATTATTCCCAACAAAATATATTTGTGGTGTATGTTCATAATTGTAAAATTGAGATTTCAAAAGCTCAATAGCTGCACGCGCACCTAAATAAGAGCCGCCCACTCCAATTACCACAAAAACATCTGCTTGCCTTCTAATTCGCTCTGCAGATTCCAAAATTTCATCCACATCATTTGAGTTAAAATTTATTGATAGAGTATGCCAACCAACCATATTATCATCTTTTTGCTCTGCTTCTTTAAGCAACTGCATAGCTAACTTTACCTGAGGTTCCATTAGCTCTATTTCGCTTTCTTTCACAAAGTCTATTATGCCATCTGCCTTTAACTTAACTGCCATAAAATAAGTTTTCTCCTAATTTTTTAAGATAAAAATCCCTCTATAATTCTAACCGATCTTGCCGCTGCCTGCTCAGTAAATTCCCTAAAGCTCAGCCAAGATTCTCCACCATAAATAGAATCTGAAATTACCCTCAGCGCACAAAAATTCACATCGTTGTGTACACACACCTGGCCAATGCTCCCGCCTTCCATTTCGTTAGCTATTGCACCAAAGTTCTTGTGTATTTTTTGCCCTTCCTCCCGAGTGCTCACAAATCTGTCTCCAGTAGCTACTATTCCTAACACCGCTTTAGAATTTGTTCCGTGAACTTCTTTTTCGGCAATTTTATATAATTTAGTAACATTTTCTGCCTGGCATTTTAAAAATACACAATTAATATCAGGAATAAGGCCCAGAGGGTCACCTAGCGCAGTAGTATCGAGGTCATATTGCACAACAGACGAAGCAATAACAACATCATTTACATTAACGTTTATTGCAATGCCACCAGCTACGCCGCTATTTATTATCAATTTCGGTTTAAAATTCAAGATCATAGTTTGAGCTGCAATTGCCGCGTTAACTTTCCCTACCCCACAACAAGCAATAACCACTTCAGTGTTGCCTTTAAAACCATACCAAAATTCTATTTTAGAAATCACAATTTTTTTTGGATTAGTTACCGTTTTAATTAAACCATCAACTTCAACTGGCATTGCTCCTATAATACCTATCATCAAAAAAATCTCCTAATTTAAATTTAAAAATTAAAAACCTACAATTGCTTTTTTCCACACGGTGTCTACATCTTCTGCTAATATAAAGTTCAAATCTTTTTTTATGTTATTATCTATTTCTTCTAAATCGCGTTCGTTCCCTTTTGGTAATATAACCGTTTTAATACCAACTCTGTGAGCAGCCAAAACTTTTTCTTTTATTCCGCCCACCGGCAATACTTTTCCTCTAAGTGTAATTTCTCCTGTTATCGCTACACTATTTTTAATTGGCTTTTTAATCAGCTCCGAAACTATTGCAGTAGAAATTGCTGTTCCCGCCGAAGGACCATCTTTAGGCACCGCTCCTTCTGGTACATGCAGATGAATATCGTTATTCTGATAAAAATCTTCGGCAATTTTAAGCTGTTTAGAAACCTTTCTTATATAAGAGAGTGCCGCATGCGCAGATTCTTTCATCACATCACCAAGTGATCCAGTAAGTTCTAACTTGCCTGTACCGCTTAAAGCCAGAGCTTCTAAACACATAGTCTCTCCTCCAACTTGTGTCCATGCAAGGCCAGTAACCACTCCAACTTCATTTTTCTTTAAAACATCCGGCTCTAAAAATTGTGGGTTCCCCAAATATTTACCTAAGTTCCTGCCTGTAAATGTAATTGAATTTTTGCCCGTTTGCAATAAGGTTTTTGCGGCTTTTCGGCATAACCTACTCACAATTCTCGCCGCAGCCCTAACACCTGCTTCTCTTGTATAACCATCTATTATTTTATAAATTGCTTCGTCTTTAAATTTTATTTGTTTACCGCTTTGATTATACTCCGCAAGCTGTTTAGGAATTATGTACCTTTTTACAATTTCAAACTTTTCTAAACGAGTATAACTACCTAACTCAATAATTTCCATCCGGTCATAAAGCGGCAGTGGAATATTGCCAGCATAATTTGCAGTTGTAATAAATAGAACATTGCTTAAATCAAACGGTATCTCTATATAATTATCTTTAAAATTTTTATTCTGTTCATAATCTAAAACTTCCAAAAATGCTGCCGTAGGGTCTGATCTAGCATCATTAGCCATTTTGTCAATCTCATCTAACAAAATCACCGGGTTGTTTTCTTTTGCCGTGCGCAATGCATTTATTATCCTACCAGGCATGGCACCCACATACGTTTTTCTGTGACCACGCACCTCTGCCTCATCTCTAAGCCCACCAAGTGAAATCTGAACATATTTGCGGTTAAGCGCTTCTGCAATAGCTTTAGCTATAGATGTTTTGCCAACTCCAGGCGGACCAACCAAACATAAAACCTGCCATTTTGTTTTTGGACTATGTGCTTTTATTGCAATTGTCTCAAGAATTTGCTCTTTAACTTTGTTAAGCCCAAAATGATTTTTATTTAAAGCTTCCTCTGCCTTTAAAATGTCTATTTGTTCCACCGAAGACTTTTGCCAAGGCAGCTCTAAGCATATATCCAAATAGCTTTTTATAACTGCCACTTCCTGAGACCCACTTGGTAATTTATTAAGCCTTTTCACTTCTTTTTTTAGATGTTCTTTTTCTTGCGCAAAACCTGGTCCCAAAACATTTTCTATGCTTTCTAAATAATATTTTACTTCTTCATCCTTAGATTCGCCTTCACCTAACTCACTCTGCAATACATTTATCTGTTCTCTAATATAATATTCCCTTTGATTTTTATCTACTTTGCCTCTTAATTTTTCGTTTATTTCAATTTCATAATTTATAACACTAATCTCTTCTTCTAAAGAGTTCGAAAGCATAACCATACGGTCTATTGTGTTTGTGAGTTCCAGCAGCCTTTGTTTAACTTGAACATCTAACATCACATGGCTTGATATATAATCAACTAACTTATCAGGCTCCTCTAAGCTTTTTACTGTTTTCACAACATTCCCAGAAATCTGCGGAACGAAGCGTGTGTAAGTTGTAAAAAGCCTCTTTAAAGTACGAACTAAAGCTTTCCTAAAATCTTTATCTTCTTCTGTTTCTTGAGTTTCTTTCTGTTCGATTTTTGAATTCGGATATTTTTGAATGTCAGCAAAAAACACTCCATTTTCGTTCGTTAAATTTATTAAGGATGCTCTTTCAACTCCTTCAACTAAAATTTTTGCTGCGCCTTTACCTTTTTTTTGTAAATGTTTAATTTCTGCAATTATTCCTACACTAAACAGGTTCTCCTGCAAAATTTCTCCATTTGGTGCTCCCACAACCTCTTTTTGTGTTGCTAAAAATATTTTATTTTCTTTCTCCATTACTTCTTCTAAAATTGCAATTTGGGCTTCCCCATGACACTCCAAATATATTTGCTGACCCGGGTATAGCACATACCCCACAAGAGGCATAATATTCAGTTTGTTTTTTATTGCTAATTTGCTTGTATTATTTTTCAAAAACTCACTTCCTAACTTAATTCAAAACTATCTCCCGCTACAATAATAACGAAAGATAGCCTCAAATTACAGCACTAACTAAAATCATGAAATTTTTTCTTCAGTCTTCTTTAAAAAGTTTAGGCGTTTAGATCTTTTTTTATTTATAAATATCTCTGGTTCTGTAGCTTCTTTTTTTACAAAAGCACTTGTAATTACTATTTTTTCAATATCTGAATACGATGGCGCTACAAACATTATATCTCCCAACACCTCTTCCATAATTGCGCGCAAACCTCTTGCACCTGTTTTTCTTTCTAGCGCTCTTTTTGCGATCTCTTTAACCGCTTCTTCTTCAAACTCAAGTTGAATACCATCTATTTTAAATAACTTTTTGTATTGTTTAATCAGCGCATTTTTAGGCTCTGTTAAAACTCTAACCAAAGCAGGCTCATCCAAATCATCCAAAGCACACATTACTGGCAATCTTCCCACAAGTTCTGGAATTAAACCATATTTAATTAAATCGTGCGGTAAAAACTTTTTAATTAAAACAGCAGATTCGTCTTTTGTTTTTATTTCAGCTTCAAAGCCAATTGCAGAACTGCCCACTCTTTTACCCACAATACTTTCTAATCCTTCAAACGCTCCTCCACAAATAAACAAAATATTTGTGGTATCAATATTAATTAGTTCCCTTTGGGGATCTTTTCGTCCGCCCTGAGGTGGCACACCTGCTATTGTACCCTCTAAAATCTTTAAAAGTGCTTGTTGAACACCTTCACCACTAACATCACGAGTTATAGATCTATTTTCACTTTTTCTAGAGAGTTTATCAATTTCATCTATGTAAATGATCCCGCGCTGCGCCCGTTCAATATCAAAATCTGCTGCCTGAATTAACTTTAGCAAAATATTTTCAACATCTTCGCCAACATAACCTGCTTCTGTTAAAGTTGTAGCATCTGCAATAGCAAACGGCACATTTAAAATTGTTGCCAATGTTTGTGCTAAAAGAGTTTTACCCACACCAGTAGGCCCCAAAAGCAAAATATTGCTCTTTTGCAGCTTTGTGTCATCTTCATCGTCGTTTGCTAAAAATATTCTTTTATAATGATTATATACTGCTGTTGCAAGCATCTTTTTTGCTGCGTCTTGCCCAATAATATATTCGTCCAACATTTTTTTCATCTCTTCTGGACGCTTCAAAGTTTCATGGCTCGGTTTTTCTTCCGTCTGCTTTTCTTTCATCATCCTTCTGTGTTTGCTCTCTTCGTCTAACACACCTTTGCAGAGCTCTATACATTCATTGCAAATACAAACACCCGGCCCCGCGATAATGCGTTCAACCTGGTCTTTTAGCTTACCACAGAATGAGCACCTAAGTAACTTGCTATAATCTCCACTTCCTGGCAAATTAACACCTCCCCTTAATAAAGGGTCTCCTTAAAAAATATTACCTTTTATTTAATACTTTATCAATCAAGCCATAATCGCATGCTTCTTGCGCAGACATAAAATTATCACGTTCTGTATCTTTTTCTATTACCGCTAAATCTTTACCTGTGTTTTCTGATAAAATCTTATTTATAGTTGACCTTGTACGCAATATCCTATCCGCTTGAATTTTAATATCCGAAGCCTGGCCTTGTGCGCCCCCTAGCGGCTGATGAATCATTATCTCACTGTTAGGCAAAGCAAGCCGTTTGCCACGCGCCCCAGCTGCAAGCAAGAATGCTCCCATAGAAGCCGCCATACCCAAGCAGATAGTCGAAACATCTGATTTTATGTACTGCATGGTATCATAAATTGCCATACCAGCTGTTACCGAGCCACCCGGACTATTTATATATAAGTGTATATCTTTGTCTGGATCCTGCCCTTCAAGATAAATTAACTGCGCTACCACCAAGCTAGCTACTGCATCATTTATTTCATCACAAAGCATAATTATTCTATCATTTAAAAGCCTTGAATAAATATCATAAGATCTTTCTCCTCTGTTTGTTTGTTCAACAACCATTGGCACTAAACTCATAAAAAAATAACCTTCTTTCTCAATTAAACAAATATATCACATTAAGCTAAACTTGGTCAAGCTTTTCCTAATGAGTCTCATCTTTTTGCTCTGTTTTTTTGCTCGACCGTGTAGTTTTCTTTTTTTCTTTTATCACAGCAGAATCAATAACTAATTCTACTGCTTTGTTTAATTTCATTCCCAATTTCAAATCTGCAATTTCGGGCATGTTTTGAGCTTGCTTAGGATCCACTTTATATTTTTCTGCCAATTCCATAAAGTTCTTTTTAATATCTTCATCAGAAAGTTCAATTTTTTCAAGCTCGCTAATTTTTTCAATTGCCAAGTCTACTTTAACCTGTTTCTCAGCTCTTTCGCGGAACTTTTCTCTGAACTCCTCCATACTCACTTTAGTAGCATTTAGATAATTTTCTAATTTAACGCCCTTGGCCTCAAGCTGATGTGTAAAATTGTGAACAAATTGATCAATCTGCCTTTGAATCATAATTTCCGGCACTCCAACTTTCATATCTTTCACAATTTTGTCGAACACTTTTTCTTCCACTTCTACTTTTCTTCTGGCAGTTCTTTCTTCTAACAGCCTTTTCTTCACATTTTCTCTCAATGCTTCAAGAGTATCAAAATCGCTTATATCTTTTGCAAACTCATCATCCATTTTAGGAAGTTGAAGCTCTTTTACTTCGTTTATTTTTATATCAAATTCCGCATCTTTCCCAGCAATATTTTCTGCTATATAATCTTCCGGGAATTTTACTTTTATTCTAAATTCGTCGCCTTTTTTGTGCCCAACAACCTGCTCTTCAAAACCCTCTATAAACTGCCCTTTGCCAATTGTTAAATCATAGTTTTCATACTGACCACCCTCTAAAGGCTTAGAATCGATAAATCCTCTAAAATTAAGGTTCACAATATTGCCATTTTTGCATAGAGTTCCTTCCTGCGCTGGAACTATTCTTGCTACATTTTCTGCTAATTTGTGTATGGTATCGTCTACTTCTTTTTCTGTAACTTTTAATGGCTCACATTCAACTTCTAAATTTTTATATTCCCCTAATTCAACTTCCGGTTTAGTTATAACATCAACACAAATATGAACCCCATCTTTTTTACTGATTGAAGCAACATCCACTTTATCTACCGCAATAAAATTGCTAATATTCGCTGCTTGTAAAGCCAGTTCAAATTCGCTAGGCCAAAGGTCATTCAATGCATCCGAAAAGAACAAATCGTTTCCATATAACTTTTCAATAACCTGACGAGGTGCCTTTCCTTTTCTAAAACCCGGAATATTTATCTTTTTTGAATTTTTAACAAACACCTTATCTAAATGTTCATTAAAAATTTTTGCTTCAACATCAAAATCCAGTTCATAGATATTTGTTGATTTTTGTTTGCTTGCATTTAACTTCATACTTACTTTACCTCCAAATGTCTGCGGGTTTATAATTAACTTTATGCCTTATTACCTTCATTAACCCATAATACTATAACGTATTCATATTTTATGATATCACTATACCACAAAAGAGTGCAAAATGCAAATTTGCACAACAGATTTCAAAATAAAATTCATAACTTCTTTTCTTGCCTAATTTAAAAGCATTATTCTGGCAATATTAAAGCAAAAAAGCCTATCCTTAAAAAGCTTCCATTAAAAAATTATTGTTTAATATACTTCTATTTTTTTATTATTCTTTATAAAATTCTCTTGCATATAAATTTTTAATATGGTAATATTAAACTAATAAGATACTCATATAAGTATTAAATAAGGATGATTTCTATGAAACATAACGCGTGTGTTTTAATAGCGCAAAATGATCCATTCTTGTTTGAAAATTGCAAAAACTTCCTATTAAAATATAATATTATAACTATTTACGCAGAAAATAACTACCATAAAATTATCTCTCTTATAAAAACGCACAAACCAGATGTGGTCTTGCTTGATGCTGTTGTTCCTCCGTTTGACTCTATTGCCGTAATGAACGCTTTAAAATTTATAAAAAATGAAACTTTTAAAATGCCAAAAATTTTTGTGCTTTCTTGCGTCAACGATATTCAACTAAAAAAAGCCAATCTTGCTGCCGGAGCTTTGGAATACATTTTAAAACCAGTTGATAATTATGCTATGCTTATTCGTGTTTTTAATGTTATAATATCATCCCAACTTCAAGAAGAGGCTAATATTGAATCGTTTTCTAACTACTATATAAATAAAAATAACTTATGTGCTCACGAAGATTTAGAATATTTAATTTTTCAAATATTAAACGAGTTTCTCATACCAATTAATATGAACGGATATAATTACCTTTGCAAAGCTATATTATATAACATCTTAAACCTTCCATCTAACATAAGCTTAACTAAACAAATTTACCCAATGGTTGCCAAAGATGTAAACTCTAGTGCCGCCTGCATTGAACATTCTATTCGGCATACAATTAACACCGCTTGGCAAAACGGTGAAAATAAAAAAATGGCAGAATATTTTGGTAATAAAAGGCCTACTAATATGCTGTTTATTAATCTAATCTCAAAATTGATCACATTAAAAAGTGCGCAAAATCCAAATGTGTCATAATTTTGCAAACTCAAGTATAAAATATCCCCCGCTTCGCAGGAGATATTTTAGCTACCAAAATTCAAAAAAGTACAAAAAAACTTAAGTTTGCGGCTTTGTTAAAACAAAAATTTTATTTTGTTCCACGTGGAACAAATGTTGAAAACTATCTCTTGTTAAAACAAGAGATAGTTTTTTAGTTACTAGAACGAATATTTTTTAACCTCACACTATATTGTGCGCCCAATCTTTTAGCTTTTGTTTATTATCTTCTTTCACTCTAAATGAATCCAGCACTTTTCTTACAATTTTATTCTTAACCTGATTGTTAATCTCCACGTTCCCTAAAAATTCAAAAGTAACCTTCGGGAATTTAACATAGCATGTAGAAATAAGCCAAGCAAAAGCCATTTGTGCATAATAAGCATTGTTTTGTGCTTTTTTAAGCTGTTCTAAAAGTTCATATATATGTTTGTCATCTACAAAAAAGTTGTTAGCCATCACCAAACCAAATCTAGCTTCAAACTCAAATCTGCTCAGTATATAAGGTTGTATAAATTCCCAAAAACGTTCTTGATGTTCTTTTACCTGCCGCCTTAAATTTGCACAAAAGCTATCACAAATTGACCAATTATTAATTTTATTTACAAATTCATCCACATACATTAACAGATCATCTATATCCACTTGTAAATTTCCTATAATTAACCCCTGAAGCATTAACTCCTCAAATGTTTCCGGAGACGGCTCCTGCAAAAATAACTGCCCCATTTCATCTTTTGCAAATTCTTTAGCCATCTTCTTTAAAATTGGCATTCTTACCCCTAATAGATTGTTAACGCCTGGCAATAGCGCACTTGTAAACTCCCGATATTTCGGGTCTGCATAATCCATTAACTGTTTTTTTATTATATCCATTTGCTTAACCCCTTATTATATTTTAAACTGTTTATAAAAAGCGGAATTTTTTACGTTAAATTTCTAGTTGACTTTTAATATAACCTTTTAAATGCTCTATTTTCATACGTTCTTGCTCCATGCTATCCCGCATTCTAACCGTTACCATACCATCGTTTTGTGAATCAAAATCGTAGGTAATGCAAAATGGCGTGCCAATTTCATCCTGCCTTCTATAACGTTTTCCAATTGAACCAGCCTCATCAAAATCAGTTAAAAAATCACATGCAAGCTGTTTTTGTATCTTTTTTGCTTCTTGTGAGAGTTTTTTAGAAAGTGGTAATACACATGCTTTAAACGGAGCTAGAGCCGGATGCAATTTTAACACCACTCTGCTTTCTCCCCCTTCAAGCTCTTCTTTGTGGTACGCATTGCATAAAAAGGCCAAAGTCACCCTATCTGCTCCAAGAGAAGGTTCAATAACATAGGGAATATATTTTTCATTTGTCTCCGCATCAAAATACTCTAATGTTTTGCCACTATGTTCCATATGCTGTTTAAGATCGTAATCGGTACGGTCTGCTATACCCCAAAGTTCTCCCCAACCAAACGGGAATAAAAACTCAATGTCAGTTGTGCATTTAGAATAATGAGAAAGCTCTTTTTTATCATGGTCACGCAACCTAATATTTTCTTTTTCCATGCCGAACAAACATAACCATTTATAACAAAAATCTTTCCAATAATTAAACCATTCTAAGTCCTCCCCCGGTTTGCAAAAGAATTCTAACTCCATCTGTTCAAATTCTCTTGTTCTAAATGTAAAATTGCCTGGTGTAATTTCGTTTCTAAAAGATTTCCCAATCTGTGCAATTCCAAACGGTATCTTTTTGCGCGTTGTTCTTTGTATATTCAAAAAATTAATAAATATCCCCTGAGCTGTTTCTGGTCTTAAATATATTTCGTTTCTATTTTCTTCCGTAACACCCTGGTGTGTTTTAAACATTAAATTAAAATATCTAACCGGTGTAAAATCAGCCGCTCCGCATTCCGGGCAGACCACATTGTGTTGCCTAAAAAACTCTTCCATCTCTGTGTTGCTAAGCCCATCTACATTAATTCCGGTTTGCTGCTGGGCAATTTTATCTGCTCTGTGCCGTGTTTTGCAGTTTTTGCAATCAATTAGAGGATCGCTAAAATTACCCACATGACCAGACGCCACCCAAACTTCCGGGTTCATTAAAATAGCGGAATCTAGTCCCACATTAAACTCGCTTTCTTGAACAAACTTTTTCCACCAGGCTTTTTTTATATTATTCTTAAGCTCCACCCCAAGTGGACCGTAATCCCACGCATTTGCTAAACCTCCATAGATCTCGGAGCCGGCAAAAACAAAGCCCCTAGTTTTACATAAATTTACAATTTCATCCATAGATAATTCTGCCTTCATAAAATTTACCTCTCCTTGTTTTCAAAAATATTAAGTTTAAATATCAAAGAATTGCACACTTTCATCTGCAAAATCAAAAACTGCATAACTTTTTGTATTCGCCCACTTTTCAATTCCTAAAGAGCCTGGGTTAATTGCTAACGTGTTGCCAATTTTTCTCTTCATTTTACAGTGCGTATGTCCTAAAAACACGATATCATAACCTTTAAAAATATTCTCATCAATCTCTGTATCTGCAAAAAGTCTTGTTTTTATTATATCTCCTGGTATATTATGAAAAACTCCCACACGTCTTTTATTAATAGTTAAATCTAATTCTCTGGGTGTGCTTTTTAAAAAATCCACTACTTTTGGCGATAAATTGCAATAACTTTCTCCTAACTTTGCAACAAGTTCACGCTGTACCATTTTATCCTTTGTTGCCTCAATATACCAAACATCGTGATTGCCCAAAACCGAATGAAAATTCTTTAAGCTTTTAAAAACATTAACAATTTCCTCTTGTTCACAAAGATATCCGGCAAGATCTCCGCAAAAAATATAACCATCTATAGGCAAATTGCTAGTTGCTTTAAGCATCTGCCGTAAAGCCTCAATATTACCATGAATATCAGAAAAAATTACAAACTTCATACCAAAGCCTTTCTATATTAAATATCAACATAATAAACTTCGTCCTGTCATCTCACACGGCTTTTTAATGCCTAAAAGCTCTAAAACAGTGGGCGCTACATCACAAAGCTTGCCAAATTGCCTTAGTTTTTTTTCTGCCCCTACCAACACAAACGGCACCTTATTGCAAGTATGTGCAGTAAAAGGATTTCCCTGCTCATCTAGCATTTTTTCCGCATTACCATGATCTGCCGTAATAATTGCTACTGCTCCTAGCTCCTCGGCTTTTTTTATAATCTGCTGGACACATTCATCTACTGCTTTTGCCGCCAAAACTGCTGCTTCAAAATTGCCAGTGTGCCCTACCATATCACAATTAGCATAGTTTATTACAACTAATCTATAATCCTCGCGTTGCAGACCATCAAAAACCGCCTCAGTAATTTCAAATGCGCTCATCTCTGGCTTTAAATCATAAGTTTTTATCTTGGGCGATTGAACTAAAATTCTATCTTCTCCTTCAAACGGCTTTTCTACTCCACCGTTAAAAAAATAAGTTACATGTGCATATTTTTCCGTCTCTGCAACTTTTAGCTGCAAAAGACCGTTTTTAGCAACACATTCGCTTAACCCGTTTTCAGGTATTTCTTTTTTTAAAACTATATGTTCTGCCTGTTTAACACCATAATCTGCCATACAAACAAAATAGCGGGGCTTGGAGCCTAACCCACTCAAAAACATCTCTGTTAACTGCCGGGCTCGGTCTGCTCTAAAATTAAAAAACACAACTGAATCCTCATTGCTCATAGGCTCATCATCAAAAACCAATGGTTTTACGAATTCATCTGTCTTACTAGATTTGTAACTAATATTTAGCTCTAATTCTGGGTTTTGCCCCATTTTGCCATTCCGCTTTACAATAGCATCATAAGCCACCTTTACACGTTCAGCATGATTATCCCTATCCATTGCAAAATACCTGCCCACAAGCGTGGCAATCTGGCTCATTTTAAGTTCATCCATTTTTCTTTGTAGAGCTTTTACAAAAGTAATTCCACTCGTTGGCGGTGTATCCCTTCCGTCCAAAAAGCCGTGTACCTTAACTTTTTTAAGCTCAAATTGTTTTGCCATTTGCAACAATGCAAATAGATGATCTATATGGCTGTGCACTCCCCCACTTGAAACAAGACCCATGATATGCAAAGTTGAATTTTTCTCTTTGCAGTTTGTAAAAGCATTAATTAGTGCTTCATTTCCAAAAAAGCTCTCATCCGCAATAGCTTTAAATATCCTAGTCATAGTACAATCCACAATTCGGCCGGCACCTATATTTATATGCCCCACCTCAGAATTGCCCATTTGCCCCTCTGGTAAGCCTACCGCTGAACCCGAAGCCTCTAGCGTTGTATATGGATTATTTTTAAATATATTTTTTAAATTAGGCGTATAAGCTAAATTTAAAGCATTCCCTTGTATATTTGGCGCTAAACCGTAACCATCCATAATTATTAAAAAAACTGGTTTCATTTTTTACTCCCAATGCCTACATTTACTCGTTAATATATGCCGATGTCTCGGTTGGCATAGTTTTTTTTGCCAGTTTATCTTCAATCATCCGTTTAAAAAACACATAAAAAGCTGCAAATATAGGCACACCTAAAAACATTCCCACTACACCAAAAAGACCACCGAATAGAATAATAGAAAACATCACCCAAAAGCTGTTCAAACCTATAGTTTCCCCCAAGACTTTGGGTCCTATTATATTTCCATCAATCTGTTGCAGAATTAAGATAAAAATAGTAAAAATCAATGCTTTTGTCGGGTTTTCTAACAACAAAATAATAATGCACGGCACAGCTCCTATAAACGGGCCAAAATATGGTATTATATTAGTTATTCCCACTATAGAGCTGATTAAGACTGCATATGGAATCTTCCACGGCAGCATTCCTAAATAGCATAACACTCCTATAATTAATGAATCCAGCAATTTGCCAAATAAAAAATTATTAAACACTAAGTTTACTTCTCTGCCAATTGCAAATAGTTTATCTATCTTTTCGCTTCTAACAAACGCACTTAGCATTTTCTTCATTTGGGCACAAAATAATTCTTTGCTAAAAAGAAAATAAATAGAAATAATAATAGCTATAAAAGCATTAATTACACCTGTAGTAATCTGCTTTGTAAGATTAAAAATATGAGGTAAAACATGTTGTGCACTTGTAGCTATAAGCCCTTCAATATTTTGTATTAAGCTATTTATCTGGTTTACTAAGGTACCTTGAGGGTATTGCATTATCTCTTCTAACTTTGTAATTCCTTTGTTAAAATTCTGAAAATATGTGTCTGAATTTGCACTTATTTTAGTGATATTTGTGTTAATGCACGGGATAATAACCGATATCATAAACGTTAATAATGCTAGCATTATAAGCCATGCAATAGCAATGCTTAAACCCCTAAGCACAGTTTTAGAAGGCTCTTTAATTTTTATTTTTCTAGCATATCTTGAATTGCAGAATTTTCTCAAAAGTCTTTCTAATATTTTTATTATAGGGTTCATTACATATGCTACCAGCAAACCATAAAAAATCGGTTTTAAAATATTAAAAATTAAACTTATTCCGGTTAATAAATTTTCAATTAATTTAGAAGCGCCAAAATAAAATAATATTGCTGCAGAAAGAACTCCAAATGCATAAATTGATATTATAAAATATTTTTTGTTCCATTCAAACTTCATAAAAATCACCTCTTGGCATTAACTAATGCTTAAATATACATCATAGGTTCCCACAACCCAAACATCATCCACTCCGGGAATGGTTATATTAACCGGTACTGCAATTCGAGATTCTTCATTTTTTATATCTCTCATATCTATAACAGCTGCAACATTTCTTCCTTGAATTTGCGAGATAGATTTTTTACTGCCAACTAGCCGAATATCATCAACCCTTTCTGTTAAAATTTTGGTATTCATTTTTTCTGGTTTATTAATAATCTTTATCTGGTTAGTAGAAACCGTTTTTTCTGTTATACTAGACATATCAAAACTAACTTCAACCTCCGAAACTCCACTTATATTAAATAGATCTTTGTCTAAAACTGAATCTAAATCAAAAGTTGTTGTGTTGTTTTCTGGCGTAAGATGCGAAACATCTACATAACCTAAAAATATCTCATTAATGCTGGAATATTTTTGGGGATCGCAGCCTATTTTTATAGTAGTACAAGATTGCTTGAACTTTAATTTATTCACATTTAAATTTTCAGGGTAGTTAATAAAATCAAACCCGAGTGTAACCTCTTTGGTTTTAATAACTGGTATTGTAACATCCATATTGCTATGTGAACACGAGATATTATCACTTTTTATTTCTGTTCCATCGCTTTTATAAAACCTAATTTCTCCATTCAAAGTTGTTGTTTTTTTTAGTTGTTCTTTATGATCAAAGCATAGCTTGCAATCTGCAATCTCTGCAAGTTCTGTTTCTGGCCCTGTTGCCGTTACTTCTGCTGAGACTAAACTAGGTTGCCCCATAACGTAATCAGCCGGAACAGATATATTATCTAGGTTAACATTAAGTGCAAACTTTTTGGTTACCAATTTATCGAACTTAACATTAATAACTTTAGGATAAATCGAAACTACATCAATATCTTTATTATTTAAAACATTGCAATAAAGATTAAGCGCATAATCGCCAGCCGCAACAACTTTAGAAACATCTGCATACACTTCAAGATCTTTACTCACATCAAGTGCACCTAAAACTCTACGGTTGCCATTTAGTCTAACATTAACAGATTCATCTGTAACAGGGTTTAATGCCACATTCCCTAACGCTTTTTGCATTCCCTCAATGTTAACTGGCACTTTAAAATCTACCGTTGTGTTTGTAGAAATGTTTAACGCCACGGTTAACCATAAAAAAAACGCAAAAAGCAATGAACTAATTTTAGCTATCCATTTGTTACCGAATTTTTCACTTAACACACCATATCACCTTCACTGCTTTTTTGCCTTTAGCCTTAATTTAAATTCCTTTACCTTTAAAAGTAATAAATTAATTTTATTCTGCACCAAACCAATACCGTTTTGTTCCTCTTGCCCCTCTGTTGGTACATTCTCTAACAATTTTTCTTTAAGTTCATTTGCCGTTTTAACTGGAATAATCTCTCTTTTATAAATAAAAGACATCTCTCCTCGTTCTTCAGAAACTACTATAATCAACGCATCGGAATTTTCACTCATCCCTAAAGCTGCTCTATGCCTTGTGCCATATTTTTTATTTATATTGTTGTTATTACTAAGCGGCAGAATGCAACCTGCTGCATGAATTTTATTATCGTTTATAACAACAGCCCCATCGTGCAAAGGTGTGTTTTTAAAAAATATATTCAAAAGCAATTCTTTCGTTACAACGGCATCTAAAATAGTACCTGTTCGCGCTATATCTTCTAGCGATTCCATGCGTTCAATAACTATTAATGCCCCTGTTTTTTGGTGTGCCATTGTTTCACATGCATCGCATAAAATATTTGCAAGCTTAATAAACTCCTCGTTAATTTTACTACCTTCTTCACCCAGCCAACGCCCTAATCTGCCAAATTTTCTTCTGCCAAAATGTTCTAAAATTCTGCGTAACTCTGGCTGAAACACCACAACAATTATCACAGCACCAATTGCAAAGAAATATTTTAACACAAAACTAACAGCAATTAAATGCAACGCTGCCGATGCTCCATAAATTACTGCTAAAATTACTATCCCTTTAAAAAGCCTGCCTGCTCTTATATCGTCAATAATCTTTAAAAACCCATAAGCAAAATACGCAATTATTAGAATATCTATAGCATCCAAAAACGTAGCTGTCCGCAATACTCCCCAAATTGATTCCAATGCTCTCACAAAAGCACCTCCAATCAAACCAGTACAAAATTACACATATAATTTTTCATATATGCCTATTCCAATGGTCAACAAAGCAAGTGTAAATGTATAATATGAAAACATATAGAACTTATTTTTTAATATTATACGTTTTAATATCTTTATGCACAAGTATCCAATAATTGCCGAAACTATTATTCCCAGCAAAAAAATCCACCAATCTGAACTATTAAACTGCAAAAATACATCTGCAAAGCCTAAAATACCAGCACCAACAGAAGCCGGTATTCCTATTAAAAAAGAATACATCACACAATATTTTAACGAAAGACCCAATAAAAGCCCAACTGCAATTGTTAATCCAGATCGAGAAATCCCTGGAATTAGCGCAACTACAGCCTGCAGCAGACCTATTAACAAAGCATCTGCATAGGTCATATCCATAGCGCTCTTACCATCACTAACATGCTTGCGTGACATAAATAATAAAACTGAAGTTAAAATAAAAGAAACGCCTAAGTTTAACATATTACCTGTTTTTATAATATTTGTGTAATGTTTTCTTAAAAAAGCCGAAATTATAAGTGGTGCACTAGAAACCACCAACAATAATAAAAAACGTTTATAGTATATATCCTTTTGTTCTTTTTTTGTAAAAATATTACGTGGTGCATCGAATGCAGCTATAATCAATCTAAATACTACTTTTCTATAAAAAAACACAATGGCAAACATCGTTCCAATATTTAACATAACATCTAGTGTTATATTATCATAAAATGCATTTTTAAAAAAATGTTGTAATATCATTAAATGCCCAGAACTTGAAACTGGAAAAAACTCTGTTAAACCTTGAACTATTGCATTAATTAGCACAAATATAATTTTAAAATTCATAAAAGCTCTCCTTTCTCGTTCACTTCCCTTAAAATTAATATTTAAATAATTAATATTTATATATTACCACTTTTATCAAGTTTTAGCAATTAATTTTTTATTAAACCTCGAAATTTTTTGGATAATCTTGCAATTAATCTTATAATAATGTTATATAAGTATTTTATAGTCTTATTTATTTTTTGGGTATATAACTTTTTAGGTGGTTGACATAAAATTGTCAATCACCTGTATTTTTACAATAAAATTTTAGGTGGTTTTTCTTTCAAAAAGGGTGGACAAATCATTCAAAGTATGTTATAAT
>JAFPTG010000020.1 GCA_017400345.1 Oscillospiraceae bacterium | reverse complement strand
GACTTTGGCAAACTTAAAGGCAAAGACCAAAAGCACAAATAGGCTGATTGTTAACGATGAGGATTCTACACTTATAATTAATAGTGCAGACATTCAAGCATCAACTGCTACATCTAAAGATAAATTGTTATTGCAGATTGAAAAACAAGATGCAACAAAGTATGGAAAAAATGCAAAGACGAATATTGTTTTAGATACCGGAGATCTTGGTACTTTGGGCTGCACAACAACAATTTACTTAGAAACAGATCTGAAGAAGAAGAGTATTACGGTTTGGGGCTTAAATTCTAAAGGAGCAGTTGTAAAATTAGGTAAAGCAAAAACGGATGCAAATGGCATTTTAAAAATTACAGCAAAAGCTGCTACCTTAAAGAAGATGGGCAAATCAAAAGTAGCAAAATAAAACTGTAAACAAAAAACATCGGAGTTAATCTTAACTCCGATGTTTTTATAAGTATTATTATAAAAAGCCCCTATTTTAATGGGGATTTTTATAGTTTTCGTTTTCTTCAGTTTTGATTGCAGTATTTAATGCTATTTTTACCATGGTTTCTGTATTGTTTTGCCGTTGTTCTGAGTTTAAACTTTCGCCAGTTGTAGGGATATCTGAAATGGTACAGATGCAAAGGGCACTTTTTTTAGCTTGTGCGGCGTTTAAATAAAGACCGGCTGCCTCCATTTCTACCGCTAGAACACCGAACGATTGCCACTTTTGCAATGTTTCTGTATTTTCGGAATAGAACATTGAAGAAGATAGTAAATTGCCAACTTTAAATCTTAAGTTTAGCTCTTTTGTAACTTCAACGGCATTAAAGACCAGATTGTATGATGCAATTGGAGCAAAAATGCCATCTATGCCGAGTAGATGAGAATAGTTGAGATCTGTACAGGCACCGGAGCCGATAACTATATCAAAAAGCTGTAAATCTGGGTCTATGGCACCGGCTGTGCCGATTCTGATTATATTTTGCACGTTGTAAAAATTATAAAGTTCGTATGAATATATACAGATTGATGGAATACCCATACCACTTGCCATTACGGAAATCTTATGGCCTTTATAGTAGCCAACATAACCTAAAATGCCTCTTACTTTATTGATTAATTTCACGTTTTCTAAAAAGTTTTCTGCTATGAATTTAGCGCGTAGTGGGTCACCTGGCATTAGAACGGTAGGTGCGCAATCGTTTTTATTGGCGTTGATGTGCGGGGTAGGAGTAGACATTGGGGGTTACCTCCTTTTAACATTGTAAAAATTTAATAAAATTAAGAGGCTTAGAGGAGTTAACCCGATTAGCCTCTTAAAAATTAATTTGCAGAATCTATTTTTACAACCTCTTTACCATTATAATAACCACAATTTTTGCAAACTCTGTGCGGTAATTTGAATTCTTTGCATTGTGGGCATTTTACAAGGTTTAAAGGTAGTAACTTCCAAACATTTGATCTTCTTTTATTCTTTCTTGCTTTTGATACTTTTCTTTTTGGTACTGCCATATTTATACAACTCCTTAATTGTTTTAATCAGTTAAATATTGATGCTTAATTATTATAGACGTTTATTGCAAAAAAGTCAACCCCTTAAGGTATTATTATTGAACTGGTATGAGTTGGTGATTTTCTATAGAAAATATTCTGGTTGCGATATTTTTAGCAAAATCTATATCATGTGTTATAATTATCATTGTCATGTTCTCGTGCCCCAAAACGTTGATTAAGTTTTGCACCTCGTTTTTCATAAAGGGGTCTAAAGCCGATGTTGGTTCGTCGAACAACATTACTTTAGGCGACATAGCAAGTGCTCTGAGGATTGCTACCCTCTGTTTTTGCCCGCCAGAAAGTTGGGCAGGGTAGTATTCAGCTTTATTTAACAAGCCAAATCGCTCTAACAAGCCACGAGCTTCGTATCTGGCTTGTGTTGGATCTTTAGCGAGCAGCTTTATTGGTGCTAGTGTTATATTGTCTATTACAGAAAAATTTAAAAACAAATTGAACTGTTGAAATACCATACACATCTTTTGGCGTACTTTATGGATATCGCAATGTGGATCTAAAATGTTTTGCCCCATAAAATATATATCACCTTCTGTAGGTGTTTCTAGCAGGTTAAGGCATCTTAAAAGAGTGCTTTTGCCAGAGCCTGAGGGACCGGTAATTATAATTCTTTCCCCTTGAGCTATATCTAGATTTATATCTTTTAAAATAGGCATGTTATTAAATGTTTTAAACAAATGCTTTATGGATATTATGTTTTGCATAGTTTTAACCCCCGGAATGTTGATTTAGCAGTTTCTTTTGAAATCTGTTTAAAAATAAAGAAACAATAGACACGATAATTAGGTAAATTACAGCTACAACAAAATAAACCAAAGGTAAAAATGTGCGCGACATTATAACTCCGGCAGCATGTGTTAGATCCATTATGGCTATATTGCCGAGGATTGCAGTCTCTTTTAACAAGGAGCTGAATTCGTTGATTAAAGGGCAAGGAATTTTTAATTGCTTGTGGAATTACTATTAATTTTAAAGTTTGTGCACTGCTGAACCCTAAAGATATGCCAGCTTCATATTGACCAATATCTACTCCCAGAATGCCGGAACGTATTATTTCGGCAACATAGGCACTTGAATTTAGCCCAAAAGCAAAAATGCCAATTAGGATGCTGTGGCATTTTAAATGGGCAAAAATTACATTTTTCATTATTAAAAGCTGCACTAACACAGGTGTGCCACGCAGAATATAAACAAAACAAGTTGCACAAATATTTAAAATGCGAAATCTCTTACTAAAATGGTGGCTTGATCTTATTAAAGCAGTTAAAGTACCCAAAACAAAACCAAAAACCAACGCACCCAATGTTACTATTAAAGTGTTAAAAAGCCCATGTAGAATTAACATATAACGCTGCTCTACAATAAAACTAGAGTATAAATGTTCTAAAAAACTCTCCATAATTTCCTTTCTTAACCATCTGGCTGCATAATTTATGTAAAAATAAAAAAACAGTTAACTTATATTTTAATTATTTTCATCTTCATAGAATGAATCTAATGTGCCATTGCGTTTTATTTCTATGATTATGTTATCTATTATATTAATAAATTCTTGTGACATATTTTTATTATAAACAAAAACATATTCTTCATTGCTTAAAATTGGCGCAAAAACCACTAAATTTGGATGTGCTTTGTTATACGCTGTGCGGTTAACGAATCTAATATAAATGCATCTATATCACCGTTTTCTAGTGCCTCTTTGGCGGGTTCTAAATCTTTATATTGAGCAACTATTGTTTCGGTTTCAGAGTCAGCAAAAGACCCCTCTTTTATTTGCTGGGAAATAAAAACATCTGAAGTGGTACCAATCACAACGCCAATTTTTTTGCCAACAAGATCATCTAGTTTTTTAATGTCTGAGTGAATATTTGCATTTATTAGTATTCTTTGGCTAGATTCTGCATAGGGAATGGAATGTGCAAAAGCTTTTTCACGCTCTTCGGTTAAAGTGATGCCTGCCATAGCAATATGCCCCTTATTGTTAGTAAGGTCAATTAAAATGTTATCGAAGTCCATATCTTTTATTTTAAGTTTTAACCCCAAACGTTCTGCAATTAATTTGGCTATGCTTATATCTACACCTACAATCTCATTATTTTTGTAATATTCATATGGTTCAAAATATGCATTGGTTAAAACAATTAGTTCGCCTTCTGATTTAATATCTCTAAAAGAGATTTCTTGCGATTTTTGCTGACAACCAACTAGCACAAAGGGAATTGAACAACTTAAAAAACAAATGGCAAGACGCTTTAAAATATTGCGAATTCGCATAAGTAATCACCTCAAAAAGAAATCCGATTATTTAATTATAATAACTCACCTAAAATTATTATATAACAAAAAATACAAAAATACAATACATTTATTTAAATAAATATTGAAAATGGAAGATATTATTAAATTTGCAATATATTTGGAAATTTGCAAATGTGTCTTATTTTTGGTATAATTATTAAAAAAGATAAAAACTAGAAAGGCGGAACGATTTTGCGTGTGATAATTGATGCTTTTGGAGGGGATAATGCTCCGCTTTGTGTGTTAAAAGGCTGTGCGCTGGCTTTAAGTGAACGGAATAGTGTGAATATAACCTGTGTGGGAAACGAAGAAATTATAAAGAAAGTTGCAATTGATAATAATATTTCCCTTAATGGAATAGATATTGTTAATGCACCAGATGTTATTTCTTTTAATGATCCACCAATGGATATTATGAAAAAGCATTCTGATTGCAGTATGGCTGTGGGGTTGAAGTTACTTTCTTTAGGAAAAGGTGATGTTTTTATTAGTGCAGGGAGCACCGGAGCGTTGGTTGTAGGTGGGTCTTTGATTGTGAAGCGGTTGCCTGGAATTAAACGACCTGCAATTGCTACTTTGTTTCCTTCTAAAACCGGCAAGTTTATGCTTATAGATTCTGGTGCAAATTATGACTGCCGGCCTTTGATGTTGCAGCAGTTTGCAGTGATTGGCAGTGAATTAATGCAAAAAATTTATAAAGTTACTAAACCGCGGGTTGGTATTTTAAATATTGGAGAAGAAGCAATTAAAGGAACAGATTTGCAAAGGGAGACTTTTAAATTGCTCTCTGAAAGTTTGGATGTTAATTTTGTAGGGAATATTGAGCCGCAAACAGCTTTTGCGGGGAAGTGCGATGTTTTAGTCTCTGACGGTTTTAGTGGGAATATTTTGCTTAAATCCACCGAGGCGACGAGTAAGTTTTTATTTTTGCAGATAAAAGATGTTTTTTATTCGAATATTTTTACTAAATTTGCTGCTTCTATTCTTAAAAGTAAGTTTTTAAAGCTAAAAAGCAAATTGGATCCGTCTAATTTTGGTGGAGCACCTTTAATTGGGCTTTTAAAACCCGTGATTAAAGTGCACGGAAATGCAAATGAAATTGCTATAAAAAATGCAGTTTTGCAAGCGGTAGAAATGGTAGGATAATAATTAGGAGGCAAAAAAAGAGGTTATTTAATGCCGGAAGGAATTAATATTATGGAAATGTTGGAAGAAAAAATAGGTTATGTTTTTAAAAATAAACAATATTTGCAAACGGCTTTAATTCATTCTTCGTATGCTAATGAAAGCAAAAACAAAATACAAAGCAATGAACGTCAGGAATTTTTAGGCGATACAGTTTTGGGTCTGATTGTTTCAAACTATCTTTTTAATCGTTTTCCGCAATATTCGGAGGGTGAACTTACTAGGATGCGTTCTTTTCTTGTTTGCGAAAAGGCGTTGTATGGTTTTGCACAAAAAATTAATTTGAATGATTATATTTTGCTTGGCAAGGGGGAACGCAGTGTGCGCGGCAGTGAAAGACCCTCTATTATGGCAGATACTTTTGAGGCGATTATTGCTGCAATATATTTAGATGGGGGAATAGATTCTGCAACGCAATTTGTTCTGCCGTTTGTTGAAGAAATGCTGAAAAACAATAAGAATGCGATGTTTGAAGATTATAAGACTATTCTGCAAGAGGTGATTCAGCAAAACCCAGAGGAACATTTGGAATATATTTTGGCAAAAGAAAGCGGGCCGGATCATAATAAAAAATTTACTATTAATGTGTGCCTTAACACAAAAAGTGTTGTTTTGGGGTCTGGAACAGGAAAGAGTAAAAAAGAAGCAGAGCAGCAAGCGGCAAAAAAAGTTCTGGAGTTAATGGGGTACCATTATTAGTTTTAAGCTTAGGCGGTGAATTATGGGGTTTTTAGAGAAGTTAAAAAGTGGTATAAAGAAAACAAGTGAAACTATTACTAAGAATATAGAAAAAGTGCTTAATCTTGATTGTAAAATAGATGATGAATTTTTTGAAGCTCTTGAAGAAGCGCTTATTATGTCTGATGTGGGAGTTGTTACTTCGCAAAAAATTAGCAAAGAACTGAAAAAAGCAGCGAAATCAAACAAGATTGAAAATTCAACCGATTTAAAGCCAGAATTTATAAGAATTATTACGCAAATATTAAACACTGCTTCACAAAATTCTCAGCCGGTTTTTAATAACAATTTGAGCAAGCCGAACAAGGTGATTTTGGTTGTTGGGGTTAATGGTGTGGGCAAAACTACCACTATTGGCAAGCTGGCTTATAATTTAAAAAATGCTGGTCAGAGGGTTATTGTTGCGGCGGCAGATACTTTTAGGGACGCAGCAGTTGCGCAACTAGAAGTGTGGGCTGACCGTGCCGGAGTTTTTTTGGTTAAGAATGAGAGCACAAGTGACCCTAGTGCGGTGATTTATGAAGCAATTAAGCTGGCTAAAACATCTGAGTGTAATGTTTTGATATGTGATACGGCAGGAAGGCTGCACAATAAAAAAAATCTTATGGCGCAATTGGAAAAGATGAAGCGAATTATAGATAGATTTTGCCCGCAAACAGAGGTTGAAATATTATTGGTTTTAGATGCGACAACCGGGCAGAATGCAGTGGCTCAAGCGCAAGAGTTTAAAAACGTTATGGAAATAACGGGAATAATACTTACTAAGTTAGATGGTACGGCAAAAGGTGGTATGGTGCTTTCTATATGTGATGAATTAGGAGTTCCTATTAAATATGTAGGCTTAGGGGAAGAAATATCTGATTTAGAGCCTTTTGAACCAGAAAAGTTTGCACAAGCTTTGTTTGATTTTGATGTTTAAGTTTAATAGTTTTTTGTTTTTAAATAGGGTGTTTGTTTTATGAAGGTACAAGAAGATTTGCCAGTATTTTACGCTAAAAAGTCTTTAGGGCAAAATTTTTTAATTAGCGAGGCAATTGCACGAAAAATTGCAGTGGCAAGTTTGGTTGAAGGTGATTGCGGTGCTATTGAAATTGGTCCGGCTTACGGGGCTTTAACGAAAGAATTAGCACCTCTTTTTAAAAAAGTTGTTGCTATAGAAATTGATGAGCAGCTTATTTTGCAGCTTGAACACAATTTATTGCAAAATAATATAAACAATGTAAAAATTATTCATGGGGATATCTTAAAGCAGGATTTATGCAAAATTATTAAGGAAGAATTTGCCAATTTAAATGTTGTGGTTGCTGCCAATTTACCATATTATATAAGCACTCCTATAATAATGAATTTGCTGAAACCAGGTTTAGGAATTAGAGCGGCAACAGTTATGTTGCAAAAGGAGTTGGCAGAGAGGTTTTGTGCAAAGCCTGGTACTAAAAATACCGGAGCAATTAGTTACCCGCTTTGGTATTACAGTAGGCCTAAAAAGTTGTTTAATGTGCCAAAAGGAAATTTTAGACCGATTCCTAAAGTAGATTCGGCTGTGGTTAAGTTTGATATATTGAATGTGCCGGCTGTTAAAGTTATGGATGAAAATTTGTTCTTTGCTTTAATTAGGGAAAGTTTTAAAAAGAGAAGAAAAACACTTTTAAACTCTTTGTGTGTATATTTGGGCTTGAATAAAAATGAATTTTCTAGTATATTAAATATTTGTGGTTTTGATTTGCAAATTAGGCCAGAACAGTTAACTTTACAAAATTTTGCAACGCTTGCTAACCTCTTAGTGGAAGAGTTGAGTATTGATTTTAAAAAAATTAGTTAGGAGAAGGAAGTTTATGAGTAATACAAAGTATATTTTTATAACAGGTGGGGTTGTTTCTGGTTTGGGAAAGGGGATAACAGCTGCTTCTTTGGGTAAGTTATTAAAGGCAAGGGGCTATTCGGTAACTATTCAAAAGTTTGATCCATACATTAATGTTGACCCGGGAACAATTAGCCCTTATCAGCACGGTGAGGTTTTTGTTACCGATGATGGTGCAGAAACGGATTTAGATTTGGGGCATTATGAACGCTTTTTAAATGAAAATTTATCGTCTGCTTCCAATATAACAACAGGCAAGATTTACCAAAGCGTACTAAACAAAGAGCGCAGAGGAGATTATTTGGGTTCCACAATTCAAGTGATTCCTCATATTACAAACGAAATTAAGGAAAAGGTATATAACTATGGCAAAACTACTAATGCCGATATAGTTATTACAGAAATTGGCGGCACAGTTGGAGACATTGAAATCCTGCCGTTTTTGGAGGCAATTAGGCAGGTTGGCAGCGAGCACAAAAATGATGTAATGTATATACACGTAACTTTAATACCATATATTGGTGGCTCTAGGGAATTAAAATCTAAGCCGACTCAACACAGTGTTAAAGAGTTGAGATCGATTGGAATTACTCCGGATGTTTTAGTCTGCCGTGCAGATGTTCCGATCCCGGAAGATATAAAAGATAAATTAGCGCTATTTTGCAATGTTAATAAGCGAGACATAATTCAAAACAGCACAATAGAAAATTTATACGAAGTACCTTTAATGCTCGAAAAAGAAGGCTTGGGCGCAGCGGTATGTGCTCATTTAGGTTTAGAAGATAAAAAGCCACAACTTGAAAAATGGGAAGGCATGGTGAAAAAAGCAAAAGCACTTAAAAATACTGTAAAAATTGGTTTGGTTGGAAAATATATTGCTTTGCAAGACGCGTATTTATCTGTTGCGGAAGCTCTGCGCCATGCAGGGGTGGTGAATAATGTAGATGTATCAATAAAATGGATTGATTCATCGCTTTTAACTGAGGCTAATGCAAAAGAAACTTTGAAAGATTGCGAAGGAATTATTGTGCCCGGAGGATTTGGCAAACGTGGCATAGAAGGTATGATTATATCTATAAAATATGCGAGAGAAAACGACATTCCATTTTTTGGTATATGTTTGGGAATGCAGATGGCTGTAATTGAATTTGCAAAAAATATATTAAAACTAAGTGATGTGAATTCCACAGAGTTTGATGACAATTGCCAAAACCCTGTGATAGATATTATGGCAAGTCAGGAGAATTTAAAAAATAAAGGTGGTACAATGCGCTTGGGGCTTTACCCGTGCAAGCTTATTGATGGTGCTAAGGTAAAAGATATTTATACGCAAGAGCTGATATATGAAAGGCATAGGCATAGGTATGAATTTAACAATTCATATCGAAAACTTTTTGAGGAAAGTGGAATGAAATTTTGCGGAATCTCCCCTGATGAGCGTTTGGTTGAAATTATTGAGTTGCCAACGCAAAAATGGTTTATTGCTACACAATTTCATCCGGAGTTTAAATCCAGACTCGATACTCCGCATCCATTGTTTGTGGATTTTATAAAAAACAGTAAACAGTAAAAATTAATGTGATTTTTTAGAGGTGTTTATGGCACAAAATTTTGATAGCAGTAACATAAGGAATTTTTGTATTATTGCGCATATAGATCATGGGAAATCAACTTTGGCGGATAGAATACTTGAACTAACATCAGCAGTTTCTGCGCGAGAAATGGAAAGCCAGTTGCTTGACGATATGCAGATTGAAAAGGAACGCGGAATAACAATTAAGGCTAGAGCAGTTAGTTTGGTTTATTGTGCCCGAAATGGCAAAGAATATACTTTTAACTTAATAGATACTCCAGGGCATGTTGATTTTAACTATGAAGTATCTCGTGCGCTAATGGCTTGTGAAGGAGCAGTGTTGGTTGTTGATGCTACTCAGGGGGTGCAGGCACAAACTTTGGCAAATGCTTATCTTGCAATGGATAATGGGTTGGAAATTTTGCCGGTTTTAAATAAAGTTGATTTAGCATCTGCTGACCCAGAACGAGTATGCAAAGAGATAGAAGATATTTTATTAGTACCGGCTGAAAATGCCCCTAAGATTTCAGCAAAATCTGGGTTAAATGTGCCTTTGGTTTTAGAGCAGATAGTTGAATTAATTCCGCCACCTAAAGGAGACAAAGATGCACCGCTTTCTGCTTTAATTTTTGATGCGGTTTATGATGCGTATAAGGGTGTTATTATTTATGTTAGAATTATGAACGGCATGGTTAAGCCTGGAATGGGTATTAAAATGATGGCTTCGGGGGCTTGCTTTAATGTTGTGGAAGTAGGAATAATGACGCCGAAGGAGTTAAAACCTACAGAATTGCTTGCGGCAGGGCAGGTGGGATATATTGCGGCAAGTATAAAAAGTTTGGCAGATACAAATGTGGGAGATACAGTGACTTCTAGTGAAAATCCGGTAGAAAACCCGTTGCCTGGTTATAAAAAAGCAGTGCCTATGGTGTTTTGTGGTATTTATCCGACAGATGGCGCAAGATATGCAGAGCTTAAAGAATCTTTAGAAAAACTGCAATTAAACGATGCATCTTTAAGTTTTGCACCAGAAACATCAGCAGCATTAGGATTTGGTTTTAGATGTGGTTTTTTAGGCTTGTTGCATATGGAGGTTATTCAGGAGCGGTTAGAGCAAGAGTATGATATGGAATTAATTACCACAACGCCCAGTGTTGTTTATAAGTTAAAACTGACCAATGGTGATGAAATATATATAGATAATCCAACAAACTACCCTGACCAGGCTACAATTGATAAGGCTTATGAACCGTTTATAAAAGCTGTTATATTTTCTCCGGTTGAGTTTATGGGAAGTATTATGGAACTTTGCCAAAACAGGCGAGGAATTTATCAGGATACACAATATATAGATACAAAACGAGTTGAAATTAAATATTTGCTGCCTCTTAACGAAGTGATATATGATTTTTTTGACGCGCTGAAATCTAGAACTAAAGGCTATGCCTCTTTTGATTATGAATTGGCAGATTATAAAGAGTCTAAGCTGGTTAAGTTGGATATTCTACTCAATGGTGAGGTAATAGATGCTTTATCGTTTATAGTGCATGCAGACAGGGCTGTGCCTAGAGGAAGGAAATTGGCAGAAAAATTAAAAGAAAAAATACCAAGGCAGTTGTTCGAAATCCCTGTGCAGGCTGCAATTGGAGGAAAAGTTATTGCACGGGAAACTATTAAGGCGTTACGTAAAGATGTTTTGGCGAAGTGTTATGGTGGAGATATTTCTCGTAAAAAGAAACTACTAGAAAAACAAAAAGAAGGTAAAAAAAGAATGAGAAAATTCGGTAGTGTAGATGTTCCTCAAGAGGCTTTTATGTCTATTTTAAAACTAGATGAGTAATTTTAAAAAATATCTAGACAATTTGTAGTTTGGTGTTGACTTTTTTGAAAAAAAGAGAGATAATATAAAATAGTAGATCATTTTTATAAAAGTAACGCAGAGTATCCGGTTATGTAAAGTTAAATTGTGTTGGAGGTTTTAACTATGGGCATGATGGACAAAATAAAAAATATAATGGGAATGGACCCAGAAGATTATGAAGCGGAAGATGTTGGTGTTATAAACAAGGGCGAGCGGGCATCTAAATATAGCAAACCAGAAGGACCAAACAAAGTACTAAGTGTAAATACCACCACTCAGCTGCAGGTGGTGTTAGTTAAACCAGAAAAATATGAAGATGCTGCGGAGATTGCAGATAATTTAAACTCGAAACATACTGTGGTTTTGAATTTAGAATCAACTAATAAAGATATCTCTAGGCGTTTGTTAGACTTCTTAAGTGGTGTTGCTTATGCGAATGATGGTCAAATTAAAAAAGTTGCGAACAGCACATATATAATTACACCATACAATGTAGACATTATGGGTAATTTGTTAGATGAAATAGAAGGCACGGAAGGCTTTTTTAAAACAAAATAATTTAAATTAGGAGGTCAATTTTGTGCTGAAACCTTCAAATATTTTAAATAAAAAATTCGAAAAAACAGCTATGTTTGGCTATAAAATAGAAGATGTTGACAGCTTTTTTGCTCAAATTTCAGAAGAGTATCAGAGGCTTTGTGAAGAAAATGAAATACTAGAGCAGAAGATCAACGTGCTGGCTAATAGAATTGAAGAATACAGAAATACTGAAGACAGTGTTAGCAGTGTGTTAATTGAAGCTAAAAAATTAGGTGATAGTATTATCGAAAAGGCAAAAGAACAAGCCAATTCTATTTTAAGGGAAGCTAAGAGTCAAGCTGAAAACTCTGTTGCGAATATTAAGATGCAGATCTCGAAAGAGCAAAATGCTTTGTTACGCATGCAAAGAGAAGTTGCTGGCTTTAAAAACAAGATCAGTAATATCTATAAATCACATTTAGATTTAATTAGTAAAATGCCAGGCATGCCAAAAGAAGTTGAGGACTTGCCAGCAGATGAATTTTTTGCCGAAGACAGAGAAACAAGAGAAGAACTAAATTTAGAAATGGAAAAGCCAGATAAAAACGAACCGGTTACAAAACAAATGAATATTAAAGAAGTTAATAGTTTAAAAGGTAAAAGTATATCTGAAAAGCGGTTTATTAACGTAAGCACTAATGAAGATGGCGATATTATTTCGAAATTTGGAGTGCTTAAGTTTGGTGAAGGACATGATATTACAGCAGATAAAGATAAGAAAGAGAAAAAGCACACATTATTTAGAAAATAGGAATTCAATTGAATATTCAATTAAACGTTCTCTCTTAATTTGCTTGCTCAAGTTTGGAGAGATATATGTTTTTATAAAAATAAATTTTTTACAAAAAAGGACTGTTTTATTTGTTATTAATTGTTTCAATTGTAATTTTAATCCCTATTATAGATCAGTTGTTTAAATTATTGGCATTGCAATATTTGAGTAGAATTTCTGTTGGGATAGTAGGCAGTGCAGTTAGTTTGACTTTAGTAAAAAATAGTGGAGCAGCATTTGGAATAGGTGTTGATCATCGTGTGGTATTGCTTGTTCTAACTGTTTTTGCTTTAATTTGTGCGGTTTGGCTGTTACTGTTTAGCGAGATTAAATTTAGCTCTAAAGTTGCACTGGCTTTTGTGGTTGGCGGTGGTTTGGGCAATTTAGTTGACAGGATGTTTCGCGGATTTGTTGTTGATTATATAGATTTAAGATTTTTGCATTTTGCAGTGTTTAATTTTGCCGATATTTGTGTTTCTTTAGGATCGGCTGTTTTGATTTTTTTAATTTTAAAACCACAAAAAAGCAAAATATAGGAACTTTTTATGATAAAGATAAAAGATATTTATGATTATATAAATAGTATTGCTCCTTTTGAAAACGCCGAAGATTGGGATAATGTTGGTCTTTTAATTGGCAATATGGAATATGATGTAAGCAAGATTTTAGTGGCCTTGGATCTTAACAGAGCAGTTTTAGAACAGGCAATTAATGAAAGTGTTAATTTAATTATATGTCATCATCCAATTATTTTTAAGCCGCTAGCCAAAATTCAGCTAGGAGGAATGCTGAGCACTCTTATTGCTAATGATATAAGTGTTATTTGTGCACACACAAATCTGGATGTGGCAAAATATGGAGTGAATTTTTGCTTGGGAGAAGCGCTTAACTTAAAAAATACCAAAAGCCTTAAAAGTGGCTTGGGAACATTTTTTGGTATGGTTGGCGAATTGGATAGAGAACTTGAACAATCTGAATTTTTAGAGGAAATTTCTAATAATTTAGGCATAGATGTTATTAGATATTATTTTCCAACTGGTAAAAAAGTAAAAACGGTTGCCTGCTGCAGTGGCTCGGGGACCTTTATGTTGCAAGATGCAGTTGCGGCAAAGGCGGATGTGCTGGTTACTGGGGATGTAAAACATAGTGCTTGGTATGAAGCGGAAGCTAACAGGATAGGGCTTGTGGATGCTGGGCATTTTAATACAGAAAATGTTGTAATACCAGAGCTTGTGAGGCAAATTCGGTTGGAATTTAAAGAAGTTAATTGCAAAGAGGCAACATATAATATTGCACTTTATAATTTTTGGAGCAAAAGGAATTGAGATCTGTGATGAAGGTTTTAGGAATAGAGACCTCTTGTGATGAAACAGCATGCGGAATTGTTGAAGATGGCCGAACAGCACAAGCGAATTTTATTTATTCTCAAGCTAATGAACATGCAAAATATGGAGGAATTATTCCAGAACTTGCATCTAGAAGGCAGATTGAAGAAATTGTTAATGTTTATGAATCAGCGCTTGCTGAAGCTAAGGTTTTACCGGAGAGTGTTGATGTTATTGCTGTTACCACAAAGCCAGGGCTAATTGGCTCGTTGCTTGTGGGTGTTAATTTTGCTAAAGCGCTAGCTTTTTATTACAATAAACCGATTGTAGCGGTGGACCATATTCTGGGGCATATTGCGGCAAATTATATTACTTATCCAGAACTAGAGCCTCCTTTTTTGTGTTTAACAGTGTCTGGTGGACATACCAGCATATTGTTGGTTGAAACTTATACTTCTTACAAGATTATTGGCACGACCTATGATGATGCAGCAGGTGAAGCATTTGACAAAGTTGGCCGTGCTTTAGGATTAGAATACCCAGCAGGGCAGAAGATTGATGAATTAGCAGCGTTAGGCAATTCAAAAAGGTATATTTTACCACGTCCAAAGGTTGAAGGGCATGAATTCGATTTCAGTTTTTCTGGCCTAAAAACAGCGGTGATTAACACACTGCATAATTTGGCGCAGCGTGGTGAGCAAGTAATAGTTGCAGATATGGCGGCAAGTTTTCAGAATGTGGTGGTTGAAATTTTAACCGAAAAATTTATAAAAGCTGCTTCTCATCTAAAAATTAATAAGTTGTGTCTTTCTGGCGGTGTTAGTGCTAACAAGCAATTAAGGAGCACACTGGAACAAAAATGTAGAATTCACGGTTTTAATCTTTTTATGCCAAAACTTGAATTTTGCGGAGATAATGGGGCAATGATTGCTTCTCAGGGCTATTATGAATTTAAAGATGGGCATGTAATAGATTTAAAAAAGGACGACTTTTAGTATGATATGCGATTGGACTGAACGTTCTAAGAAGTTAATAGGAGAAGAAGGAATTTTAAAATTATCTAAAAAAAGTGTTGCGGTTTTAGGTTTAGGGGGTGTGGGTGGCAGTTGCGCAGAGGCTTTATGCCGAGCAGGTATTGGCAAGCTTATATTAGTGGATTCGGATAGTTTTGAAATTACAAATTTGAATCGGCAGATTTTAGCAACAAAAAAAGTTTTGAATATGAAAAAATGTGATGTTGCAAAGAAACGGTTTAAATCTATAAACCCTGATGTTGAAATTACTACTTACACAGAATTTTATTTGCCGAACAACTCTGAGTTTATATTCGGCTGTGAGCCAGATTATATTGCAGATTGTATAGACACAATTACAATGAAGATTTTTTTAGCTATAGAGTGTAATAAACAAGGAATAAGTTTAATTTCTTGTTTGGGAATGGGCAATAGATGTCACCCCGAGAGTATAAAATTAGGTGATATTAAGGAAACAATTGGTTCAGGGTGCGCGATATCTAGAATTATGCGTCAAAAATTGAAAGCTAATGGCATTTCTAAGTTAGATGTAGTTTACAGTACAGAAAAACCGGCAAAAGGGTTAAATCCGCCTGGGAGTGTTTCATTTGTACCGCCAGTTGCAGGCTATTTTGCAGCCTCAAAAATCATTAATAATCTATTGTTATAGTACAATTGAATATGAAGTGTTAAAAGTCGACGAATTGTTTTAAGTCTTGACTTTAGTTTCAAATATTGTTATAATATTTAATGTATATAGTGTATTTTTTATATTCTATTTTGTTTTAATAAGAGGGTGTAATTTTATTATGGTGATTAAAGAAGTTAAAGTTAGAAATCAAGTAGGGTTACATGCGCGCCCAGCTACTTTTTTCATACAAAAAGCAAATGAATATAAAAGTTCAATTTGGGTTGAACGTGATGAAAAACGTGTTAGCGCCAAAAGTTTGCTAGGTATTCTTTCTCTTGGTATTGTTGGTGGTGCTACAATTAAAGTAATTGCCGATGGCAACGATGAAAACGAGGCGGTGGATGGTCTTATTAAATTAATAGAAACCGGGTTTACCGAGCAATTGTAAATTTTAACATATTTTAATAATTTTTTAAGGGCAGAAGATTGCTGCCCATTTTTAATGAAACATTAAAAAGGATTGGTATTTTGTTGAGAAATAGATTTTTTATGAATATTTTTACATGCATTTTAGCGTTTTTTATTTTACCACTTGCATTTTTAAAGGGTACGGCTGGAGTTGCCGGAGTTTATGAAGATACCATATACGATTATAATGATTTTAAAGCTATTATGAAGGGCAAAAAATTAAAAATCTCAAAAAATTTGCATATTGAATCACCAAGTGTGAACAATTTTGTATCTAATAGCTCCAGCTACTTTATTATGGGAACTGCAAACCCGAAAAAAGAACTTTATGTGAATGGCAAAGAAATAACAAATCGTGCTAAAAACGGTTGCTTTGGAGTTTTGGTAAACCTTTCTTATGGCAAAAATGTTTTTGAGTTTACTCAAGAAGACGAAGAAACGCAAACGGTGAATTTATATTATAAAACTCCTGTTACTGCTGCAGCAGAACCTTTTCGTGAGGAAACAGCTTATGAAACTAACCAAAGAGAAGCTTATTATGAACGTCAGCAAAGGCTTTCTGCTTGGCCGGCAAGTAGTGTAGTACTTAGAGGTACAACGTTGAATGTTTTTTGCAAAGCGCCTCAAAATGCGGATGTTAAAGCTCAAGTAGGAGGAGAGGTAGTCCCGCTTTCGGAATCACAGGAATCTAAAGGTGAATTTTCTGGCTCGATTGATTTAACTGATTTTATTGGCGAAAAAAGTATAAAATCTATTGGCACTGTAAAATATATAATTGACGATAAAGACGAAGAAAAAACTTTAGAGTCGATTGGGAGTATTGTTTATGCAAAGCCGGGAATAGATAAAATTGCAGCTAAAATAACCTCTGTGCATAGTAGCGTTTTAAAAGAGGCGCCAGGGAATTATGATGTTTTAGGGGTGCTTAAAAAAGGATCGGAATTTGTAGCAGAAATTTTAAATGGCAATGGAACAACAGGCAGAGCAGGAGCCGCAGCAGGTGGCTATACAAGAATAAGCGAAGTAGGTTACACACCAACGCAAAATGTGCAATTTTTGCCGCACCCGCCTAAGTCTGGCACTTGTTCAGATATTGCTTTTAAAAGAGGGACTAAAACAGAAAAAGTAGTTATTAATTCCGACCGCAAATCTGCTTTTACGCATTCAATGGATTTAACTAATAATCAATTAAGTGTAACGTTCGAAAATACAGAATCCAATATAGATATGAGCGATTATGAAAATTTGTTCGAGCGCAGCAGGCTTGTTGAAAATTTAATAATTACAAATAATTTTAGTAATTCAACAGTAACATTTTTATTTGAACTAAAAAATACAGATGATTTTTGGGGCTTTAATATTGAATACACTAAAAATAATGAAATAGTTATATATTTTAAAAAGAAGCCAAAACTAGGGGCAGAAGAAGAGCCGTTAAAAAATATGAAAATTGCGATAGACCCTGGGCATGGGGTAAGCGATTCAGGAGCAGCTGAAACGCCAGATGTGCATAAAGAAAGCCAAATTTGCGCATTAACAGCTCAGGTGGTTAAAAGGCGCTTAGAATCTTTGGGAGCCAAAGTAATTCTAACAAGAACAGATAAAGATGACAAAGAGCACCATCATATAGGTTATGATGAAAGATTTAAAGAAGCCGAACAACAAAAAACAGATTTTTATATATCGCTTCATGCTAATTCAGCAGAACTTAATAAGAATCTAAATTCTGTACATGGTGTAGAAGTTTATTATTGGTTTCCGCAATCTTATGGTTTTGCCAATGAATTAGGCGATCGGGTTGCTAAATATACAAAACGAGATTTACGTAAGGTTGAACAGGCAGCATATGTTGTGGCTTTGCAAACTTATTCACCAGCGGTATTGTTAGAAATGGGATTTTTACCATGCCCTAAAGAATATGAAAAGATGTGCAGTCAATCTGGTATGTTTAACACAGCTAATGCCATTGCAGATTCTATTATAGATTATCTTGAACAATAAAAAATAGAGTAATGGGACTTTAATTTAAATGAGAATCTAATTTTTAAATAGATTAAAAAATTAGTTGCATTTTTTTGATTTTTATGTTACTATTAAGTGTAATGAAAAATAGCAGGTAAATTTGCTATAAAAATAAGATTGGAGCGAAGTTTTATGAAAAAGGGAATTCTTCACCCTGAATTTAAAAAAGTTACAATAAAGTGTGCATGTGGTGCAGAAATAGAAACCATGTCTACAAAGGATGATATAAACGTTGAAATCTGCTCTAAATGCCATCCTTTCTACACGGGCAAGCAAAAACTGGTAGATACAGGCGGAAGAGTTGGAAGATTTAACAAACGTTTTGGGTTACAAGAAACATCTGATGATAATAAGTAAATAAAAAAGGCGGTGCTTAAATTTAGAGTGCCGCTTTTATAAAAAGCTAAAGTGAAAATTATTTTTATAATTAACTGGGAGTTTTTATCTTGCAAACAGTTAGTGGAATTGGCTATTGTGAATATGAAGTAAAGCGTTCTAAATTCATAGGAACGGTCTGTGGAGTTAAGAATAAAAAAGAAGCTCTAGATTTTATAAAGCAAATTAAAACCAAGTATGCAGACGCTACTCATAACGTTTATGCGTATATAATAAATAACGAAAACTTAAAAAAAAGCTCAGATGATGGTGAACCCAAAGGAACAGCCGGAATGCCGATTTTAAGTGTTTTGTGTGGTTTTAATTTAACCGATATTGCAATTGTGGTCACTAGATATTTTGGTGGCATTTTACTTGGTGCAGGCGGGCTAGTTAGAGCTTATTCAACAACGGCTAAAAACGCTTTGGCAAATGCAGAATTGGTTGATGTTAAAGTTTATGCAGAAGTTGTAATAGAGTTAAAATATAGTTTATATAGTATGGTTAATGCTTTACTTAATCAATTTAAAACTATGATTTTAAACACAGCTTTTTTCGATAAAATTCATATTGAATTTAAAATTGAGCAAGGCCTTTTTGAAAAATTTAAGACTCAAATTTTAGATGTTTGTAATGGTGATATAACAATAATTAAACGAGATGATAGTCTTGATTTCTGATTTTTTTCTAGAACAGCTAAAAAATGCTTGTCGAATTGAGGAGATTATCAATTCCTATGTTGAATTAAAACCATCTGGTGGCGGAAGATTTGTGGGCTTATGCCCGTTTCATGCCGAAAAAACACCATCTATGATGGTTTATACAAATACGCAGTCTTTTTATTGCTTTGGTTGTGGTGCCGGCGGCGATGTTATCTCTTTTATTATGAAGATTGAAAATCTTGAATATATTGATGCTTTAAAGTTTCTTAGCCAGCGGGCAAAAATAGATTTTATTGAAGATGAGAACAATTTGGGTCAACAAAATATAAAAAAGAGATTGCTTGCTGCTAATATTGTAGCGGCCAAGTTCTTTTATAAAAATCTACTTAATTCGGTAGAAGTAAAAAGATATTTAATGAGGGAACGTAAACTCAAAGTAGAAACAATAAAAAAATTCGGTTTGGGTTTTGCACCGGCTGATTATTTTAATTTAACACAACATATGTTAAATTTAGGCTTTTCTGTGGATGAATTGTTGGAAGCTAAATTAGTTACGCGTGGCAATGGCAAGAAGATATATGATGTTTTTAGGAATCGTATAATGATTCCAATAATTAATACAAAATCAGAAATTATTGGGTTTGGTGGCAGAGCGCTTGGCGATTTTAAACCTAAATATCTAAATTCTAAGGATTCGTTGCTTTTTAAAAAAACAAATAATCTGTTTAATTTAAACCTGGCAAAAGCCGAAAAAACAGATACAATAATCTTGGTTGAGGGCTATTTTGATGCTATTGCTATTGTGCAGGCAGGTGTTAATAATGTGGTGGCAACTTTAGGAACAGCACTTACCACAAAGCAAGCTCAAATAATTTCTATGTATGCAAAACGAGTTGTACTTTCTTACGATTCCGATCAAGCGGGAATAAATGCGACCAGAAGAGCAGTGAATATTTTATCTGAACTGGGTTTGCAGGTGGATATTTTAAATTTGGGGGCCTATAAAGATCCCGATGAATTTATTAAAAAGAATGGTAGTGTTCGGTTTAAAAATGCTGTAAATTCTTCTGTGGCAGCTTTAGATTTTGAATTTAACGCTATAAAAAATAAATTTGATCTGCAAAATACCCAAGATAAATCTCAATTTTTAAAAGAAGTAGCAGCTTGGCTTTCTAAAATTAATAACCAACTGGATAGGGAAGTTTTTATCAGTAAAATATCAACAGAGCAGAATATAGACCATCAAGTGTTGAGTTCATATGTTAACAATTTAATAAAACGCCGAATAAAATCTAAAGAAAAAGCTGTGCAAAATAAAGCAATAAAACAATTAATTTCTAAAACATTTAAAAGTGCAAATAATAAAGGAATCCCTCAAAAATATGTAATTTCTGAAGAGTTAATTATTTGTACACTTTATAAAAACCCAGATTTTTTTCAGTTTTTAAACCAAGTGTGCCCAAGTGATTTATTTATTACAGAAAATGCAACTATTTATAATGTTTTGCTAAAGCGTTTACAAGAATCGCAACCGATTGAAATTACCTGTTTAAATTCAGAGCTAGACCAAAATTCAATTGAAAAATTAAGCGGAATTTTAGCTCGTAATAACGATATTATGCTAAACAAAGATATTGTTTTAGAATGTGTAAATAATCTTAAAAGATATAGGCAAGAAAGCATGGAACTTAAAGCTTCGCAAATGAGTGGAGAAGAGTTAAAGCAATATCTTGAGGAAATTTATAAGAGCAAAAACATATAATTTTAATTAAAAATTTATCGGGAGATATATTTATGGCTTACAATGTAGAAGCTTCAACAGAAAAATTGATAAATAATGCCAAACAAAAAGGCAGTATAACAATAGATGAAATAAACAAGTTATTAGAGGATACCAACTTTGATTTGGAACAGATAGATAATTTATATGATGCTTTGGAATCTTTGAATATAAAAATAGTGTATGGAACGAGCAAAAATAAAGATGACTATAACATTATGCAGGCAGAAAATATTAACGAAGAATTACAAGAAATTGAAGCAGAAGATGACCTGGCAGATGACGATGTAGATTTAAGCGTATGGCTGCAAAGTGAAAATGTTTTAGTGGATGACCCTGTTAAAACGTACCTTAAAGACATAGGAAAGTACCCGTTGCTAACCAACGAAGAAGAAGCTATGTTGGCAGAACGCATTGAACTGGATGATAAAAAAGCAAAAACAAGGCTGGCAGAAGCTAATTTAAGATTAGTGGTAAGCATTGCAAAAAAATATATTGGCCGTGGAATGCACCTTTTAGACTTAATTCAAGAGGGGAATTTAGGGCTGATTAAAGCAGTAGAAAAATTTGATTATAGTAAAGGATTTAAGTTTTCTACATATGCCACTTGGTGGATTAGGCAGGCAATTACCAGAGCTATTGCAGACCAAGCAAGAACCATAAGGATCCCGGTGCATATGGTTGAAACAATTAATAGAGTTAAACGAACGAGTAGCAATTTAATGCACAAAAGCGGTGAGGAACCTTCTCCAGAGCAGATTGCATCTGAGCTGAATATGCAAACAGATAAAATTAAAGATGTTTTGCGAATAAATCAAGATCCAATTTCACTAGAAACGCCAATTGGTGAGGAAGAAGATAGCCATTTAGGCGATTTTATTCAAGATCAGAATATAACATCACCAGTAGATGCAGCGTCTCAAACTTTATTAAGAGAACAGCTAGAAAATGTTTTGAGCACACTTTCGGAGAGCGAAAGCAAGGTATTAAAATTACGCTTTGGCTTAGAAGATGGTCACTCTAGAACCTTGGAAGAAGTGGGGAAAGTATTTAATGTTACACGTGAACGTGTGCGCCAAATTGAATCTAAGGCACTGCGTAAGTTAAGGCACCCTAGCCGCAGTAAAAAATTGCGCGACTATTTAGAATAATTGTGTAGGAGGGTTTTAGTAAATATGAAGCAGGCTATAAATAATCAAGATGAGCAAGTGGCAGAAACAAAAACCATAAAGCAAAAGGTAAAAAAAGAAGCAGTATCTAAGAGTAAAACAGAAGTAAACGAAAATAGTGAAAAAAATAAGAAAACAGTATCTAAAAGAACAAAAAAACAAGAAAAATTAGGGTTAACATATAAAGGCTATCCACTTTCTAGGTTTAATAATATTATTTATTATGGCGATCCAAAAGAAAAATACATATTAAAATTAATTATTTTAGAAACTAAGAAAGAAAAAGACTTAAATATCGCTACGAACGTTTCTGTGGAACTTGTAAATTCGGCGAATCATAATATTTGCAAAAAGTCCACAACGAAAAACAGTCTATATTATGCACTAGATATTGGACAGATTTGGCTTAAAAAGATTTTAACAGATGAACAGTCGTTTAACTAAAGGAGGGCTGGGAAGTAATGGCTGATAAATTTTATATTACCACACCAATTTATTATCCATCTGGCAAATTTCATCTTGGGCATTGTTATACCACAGTTTTGGCAGATGCTATTGCACGTTATAAGCGCGCCAGAGGGTTTGATGTTATTTTTTTAACCGGCACAGATGAACACGGTCAGAAAATTGAAGCAAAAGCAAAAGAACAATGGGTAGAACCTCAAAAATATGTAGATACTATGGCTGCAGATATTAAACAGTTGTGGGAGTTTTTGAATATTTCTAACGATCGCTTTGTTCGTACCACGGATGATTACCATGTTGAAACTGTTAAACATGTGTTTTCTGCACTTTTTGAAAGCGGAGATATTTATAAAGGTACATATTCTGGCAAATATTGCCAGCAGTGCGAAGCAATTTTTACAGAACAGCAACTAAATAACGGCAAATGCCCGGATTGTGACCGTGATGTTGAAGACTTTTGCGAGGAATCTTATTTCTTTAAGCTTAGCAAATATCAAAGACCGTTACAAGAATTTTATAAAACTCATCCGGATTTTATGGCACCTGAAGCTAGAGCTAACGAAATGCTAAAGAATTTTATTGATATTGGTCTTTCGGATATCTGTGTATCGCGCAAATCTGTAAAATGGGGAATTACTGCAGACTTTGACCCAGAACATACCATTTATGTATGGATAGATGCGCTTCTTAACTATATAAGCATTCTTGGCTATAAAAACCAAAAATATAACGATTTTGAAAAATTTTGGCCGTGTGACTTGCATTTGGTTGGCAAAGAAATTATGAGGTTTCACGCTATTATTTGGCCGGCGATTTTAATGGCGTTAGAACTTCCTCTCCCTAAAAAGATTTTGGGGCATGGGTGGTTACTTATGAACGGGGACAAAATGTCTAAATCTAAGGGGAATGTTGTGGAACCGAGAGATATTTGCGCAACCTATGGAATTGATTCCGATGCGATTAGATATTTTTTGTTAAGAGAAATTGCAATTGGCAGCGACTATAAGTTTTCTGACGAACTTTTAATTAACCGTATTAACGCAGATTTGGCAAACGATTTAGGGAACTTAATTTCTAGAACTGTTGCTATGATTGACAAATACTTTTTGGGTAGCTTACCGCAACAAAAACAAGCAAGTAATGAGGTGGATTTGCCACTTAAAAATTTGTGTCTTTCTAAAAAGTCAAAAATTGAACATTATATGGATGAGTTTGATACGCAGAAAGCACTTAAAGAAATATTCGAAATTGTTGATGCAGCTAATAAATATATAGATACAACAACACCGTGGGTACTTGCTAAAACCGAAGAAACCAAACCACGCTTAGCTTCTGTGCTATATAATCTTGCAGAGGCAATTAGAATAGTTGCTGTGTTTATTGCACCTTTTATGCCGACAACTGCACAAAAAATTGCCCAGCAGCTAAACTTAACAAAAGAGTTTACCGTTTGGGAATCAGCAGGCGAGTGGAGCCTTTTACCGGCTGATTTGTCGGTTTTAAAAGGCACAATATTATTCCCTAGAATTGAGGAAAGCAAATGAGCAGAAAAAAAACTTTTAAGTTTATTTCTCTATTTTGTTTTTTTATTTGTTTATTTTTTTCGTTTTTAGCGATTAAAAAGAATTATAATATATTAATTGTACTTTTCAATTCAGAATCTGTTACAGCAGAAGATTTTAAGTATATAAATAAATATTGCAATAAGTTTAATTATCGGTTAATTGACGTTAAAGATTGTGAAGACGCTGTGGATGTATATTCGCTTATTAAAACGAAATATTCGCATTTTTATAATAAAATTAAGGGTGTGCAGATTTTTGGCACAAAAGAAGATGTGCCGGCTTTTAAATGTAAATTCAGCTGCAAAATGTTAGACTCTGATGAAGTTAATGACTATTATGGCACGTTTTATAGCGATTTTTGTTATTCCAACTTTGTGGCAGATGCGGAAGATTTAAAAGATCCAATTAAAATTTATTATATAGAAAAAAACAAGACCAAATTTAGTTTTGTGCCAAAATGGCAGGTTGCACGTGTGCTGCTAACCCGTGGGCAAATTGCAAAGTATATAAAAAAACATGAAGATTTCTATTCTAAGTATAATCCAAATGAATTAAAAACCAGTGTATTTTCTTGCACAGTGCTAGATGAACCAAAAACGCCGGATGATATGTGCTATTTTATGAAAGAAAAACTAGATAATGAATTTAAACTGTTAAAGACCAAATATTCATTATATGGTAATAAGCTTGGAGAATTTCCAATTAAATATGCAGAAGACGGCGATTTTACTGCGGCAAATATAGTTAGAGAAAACAAACAAGAACCTCAAAATTTTATGATTAGCACACATGGTTTTAAACAGCAGATTGTTCAAAGTATAAAATGGCCAGATGAAGAAAAAGATCATATGTATAAATTTTTAAGTGTGAACAATATAAATAAAAAGTTAAAACATAACTACTACACACTAAACACTTGGTGCTGCTACTTAGCTCAAGGCTTAGACCAAAATACAATAATTAGCAAGGCAATGCGTGGTAAATGTATTGATGCAATTGCAGCAACTAATATATTATCGAACAATGGCAGTAACAATACGGCCTCTGCTTTAGAACTGGAGAATAACAACCCGTTTTTCTTTCACTATGAATTTTATAAAAATCTTGCGCAAGGAAATACACGGTCGCAGAGCTTTTTTAATGCAAAAAAAGCGTATGCCAAAACGATAGTACATCATAAGGACCTCGGAAATTATCAATATAATCTGCATAATATTTTGAGTTTACATTATTTTGGTTTGATTGCTTAATTTTAGAAATGTTATTATAAGAAAAACATCCTCTGTGGAATAAAAGGAATTATTCTATGATGTATATCTAATAGAGAGAAGTTATATGCTTAAGCATATAACTTCTCTCTTTATTTATGGCTGGGATGGATGGATTCGAACCATCGGAATGACGGAGTCAAAGTCCGTTGCCTTACCGCTTGGCGACATCCCAAAATATATTAGTATTATTTTATGGGGTGGGAGATCGGATTCGAACCGATGGCCTCCAGAGCCACAATCTGGCGCTCTAACCAACTGAGCTACACCCACCATACGTGTTTGGCGCGCCAGAAGAGATTCGAACTCCTGACCTACTGCTTAGAAGGCAGTTGCTCTATCCTGCTGAGCTACTGGCGCAAACATTTTCAAATATAGAAAGTTATATAATTTTATTAATCTAATTCGCATGAATATTGCTCTTTATTCCAGGCGGGAGTACAAATTATAGCCACCTTGCAATGTGAAGATTCCCAATAATATTTTTCATTGCAGTCTATTAATATGGCGTCTCCTTGCTCGAATTCAACTTTTTTGTTCTTTAGATTTATGGTGCCAATGCCTTCGAGTATGTAAATTAGCTCTTTTACTTTGCGGTTTTTACAATAACCTTTTTGTGGATATCTACCTGTTATTGTTGCAACACACAAATCTATATCTTTATTTATAAATGAATATTCAATGGTCGAACATTCTGCACTATTGTTACCAACAATAGAATTTGATTTTTTTATTATCTCCATGAAGCCTCCGCTAAGCAGATATGAAGTGATTATAATGTAAAAGCAACACTAAAATGGAGCGGGTGATGGGAATCGAACCCACGCTACCAGCTTGGAAGGCTGGAATTCTACCATTGAACTACACCCGCCTGTATCCACCAACACAGTATATCAAATTTTTAATTGCTTGTCAATACCGAATTTGCAGTTAATTTTTATTTTATTTTCCAACGCAAAACTTAGCAAAAACATTGTCAATTACTGTGTCAGAAACATCTTTGCCATCCAATTCAAATAAAAAGTGCAAAGCATCTTCTAAACACACACTAATTATATCCAGCGTTTGTTTTTGTGCAATTAAAGTTTTTGCCTCTTCAAGTTGTTCAGCGGCCCTTTTAATACAGTCACGCTGGCGTTCGTTGGCCAAAATGCAATTGCAGTTCAAATTTATTCCGGTTTTGTTTTTAATGGCCGCCGCAAGCTTAGAAAATAATTCACTGCTTTGTGCAGAACCTTCCACTACTAAATCTATTTTACTTTTTATTACTTCAGAATCAATGTTACATGGCAGATCAGTTTTGTTTATAATGCCGATCACATTTTTATTTGTGATTTTATCAAATAATTCATAATCGTACTTTTCCAATGGTTTCGAGGCATCAAAGACAGCTAAAACTAAATCAGATTGTTCTAACTGCTTTTCGGCAAGCTGCACACCGATATTTTCAACCAAGTCTTCGGTTTTACGCAGACCAGCAGTATCTGCAATTTTTAGCATGATGCCGTCAATTACAATAGATTCTTCTATAATGTCTCGTGTTGTGCCCGGCACAGATGTAACAATGCTGCGGTTAAACCCAGAAAGCAGATTCATAATAGTAGATTTGCCTACATTTGGTTTGCCTACAATTACAGTAGAAATGCCTTCTTTTATTATTTTACCGAAATCGTAAGTTTTTAAAAGCTCGTATAATTTAGAGTAAACACTAGAAATTTGCTCATCTAATTGTTTTAAATCCACATCTGCAACTTCTTCTTCGGGATAATCTATAAATGCAGCCACGTGACTTATAACAGAGAGCAATTCGTTTGCAATTGTTTGCGAAAATTTAAAAAGTTTGCCTTGTTTTAACTCAAGAGCTGCATGATGGGCTTGCTCATTGTTTGCAGAAATAAGCTCAACAACGGCTTCTGCCTCTGTTAGCGTTATTTTTTGGTTTAAAAAAGCACGTTTGGTAAATTCACCAGGTTGTGCTAACCTTGCACCAGAATTAAGAACAGCTCTTAAAACCTCTTTTAATATAAATAGCCCCGAATGCACAGAAATTTCCACCACGTCTTCTCCTGTATAACTTTTAGGCGCATTAAAATTGAGTAGAATGGCTTCATCTATAACTTTATTGTTATGAATAACATGCCCAAATAAACCAGAATAACCTGCTAAATTCAAAATATTCGAATTAGCTTTTGCAGGTTTAAATATTTTTTTTGCAATATTTTTTGCTTCTACACCAGAAATTCGTATAATGCCGATTCCACCTTGTGCATAAGGAGTTGCTATTGCAGCAATTGTATCTTTTGTGTAACACATTTTGTTCTCCGTAAATTTAATTTTATAACAGTTTAATTTTAACATAACCTAAGCTATAAGTAAAGTTGAAATTAACACTTGAAATTTTTAGACTAAACTATTATAATTTAATATGGATGTATTATGTTTATGAAAGGAAGATTTTCTATTTTGAAGAGTAAATTAATGAATTTATCTTTAAGTGTTGTAGTTAGTTTAGGCCTCGCCACCTCCAGTATACAGTGTGCTTTTGCAGCTGCACAAACAAAAGGTGCTCAAACCACCATGAATACACAATTGGCAACAAAAACCGAAGATAAATATGTTTTTAAAATCTTAAAAAAGAATAAATTAGTTACAAAGAGTTTATTTACAAAGGTAGTAAAAAAAACAAAGTTTTTAAATATGGTGCTTTGGTTGTTTGATTATGATGATGCAGAAGATACTACCAAACGAGCAGAAAAGCGAGGGTTAACAACCGGGCTTGATTCATATAAAAAAGGGCATACCGATGTTACAATTGGCGATGCAATAAACTTAGCTTTACGCGCGGCCGGAGTTTCTAAAGATGATATGTTGGCAGAAGCATATTTTTCAATTCTACAGGCTGATGGTGTAATACCTAAAAATAAAAAAATTGACAGCAAATTTAATTATAAACTGGCTCTAGATATTTTGGAAGCAATTAGAAAAGAAAGAACAAATTGCTTTAAAAGCATAAATTATCCACAAGTGCCAGTAGACCAGTTAATAAACACTCAAAAATCAAAAACAAATGTACAAATCTCACCAGATGAAGCTTATGAAGCTTATTTAGATGAGTGGTCGGGTGTTTATAATGCGTTTGTAAGGAGTAAAGCAAACGGTAAAATCACACGGGTTTCAAGCGTAACAACCTCCGATATTTCCGGGATTCAATGGGCAGGGAATCGTTTATTATATTTTAAAGATAACGGCGGCGATGAATGCTACCATATCTATTCGTCATCATTTTCTGGCTATAAAGAGAAAGACTTAACAAAAAGAGCGGGCAAAAGTTTTCAATATGCTGGCTATTTAGAACAAAATGGTGTATTTTATCTTTATGTTAAAACATATGATAAATCTTTGCGGGAGTTTGTGTATTATAAAATTAATGTGGCAGAAGATATATGGGAAAAAATCAATTTAGAAGGTGGTTACTGGCAGTCTGCAATATTTAATATACCAAATGATAACAACCATTACTTAAGAATTTCACAGGAATTTAACAATGGAGAAAATGCAAAAGTCTATAGAATTGACAAAAAAACAAGAGCAGAGGAAGTAATCTTTGAGGCAAGCAACGGCAAACAGTTCATTCCAGAATTTATGGATGAAAGCGGTACAATTCTTTATGGGCTTTCTAACCAAAAAACACCCATGCTATGCCCGGTGGAGTTAGACATTGAAAACGGAGCATTAAATGTTTTATATAAAGATCCAGAAAAATATGATGTTTTAACTTCGGTTGGTAATACTAGGCCAATATCGATGCTTGGGGGAACATTAATAGTTCAATATTATGCTCAAAAATTCAAATCATTTGCAATTGATGCAGGCGTGCAAAACACATTGCAAGAAATTAAATCTAAGCTTAAGTGTGAAGAGTTGCTAGTAAAAAACATATCAAACGACCTTAATGTTTTTACAGTGCAAGAGGTAACGCCGCTGTTAAATGGTAATGAGTACACGTATAATAAAAACACAAAAACTTTAATATGCACACAAAACCGAGGTAATTTAAGTGAAATAGAGAAAACATTAGATGTATATGCAAGACCGATTTCATTTTTAAGCAGAGATAAAAATAAAATTGAAGGATATTTAACACTACCAACAGGCAAAGCGCCAGAAAGTTTGCCAACAGTAGTTTTGGTACATGGTGGTCCTTGGGTAAGAGATGAATGGCGCTGTTCAGGAGAAGCTCAACTTTGGAAGAACAGAGGATATGCAGTTCTTCAAATAAATTACCGTGGTTCAACTGGCTATGGCAGAAAATTTTTGGAATTAGGCGATCGCCAATGGGGTAAAAAGATTCAAAATGATATTACAGACGGTACAAAATGGTTGATTAAAAAAGGTGTAGCAGATCCAGATAGAATATGTATTGCTGGTGGTTCTTACGGCGGATTTTCAGCTCTTTGGGGGTTAGCCTTTGAACCGGATTTATATGCGTGTGGTGTTAGTTTGTGTGGCTTTTCGGATGTATCTTCATTTTTAAATAACATGCCGGATAGTTGGCAAAGTTATTTAAAGCAGTTATATGTGCATGTAGGAGATCCAGTTAACGATAGATCAAAACTAAAAGAGGTTTCTCCTGTTAGTAAACTAGAAGATATAAAGAAACCGTTATTTATTGGTCAGGGCGCAAATGATTCCAGGGTAAAAAGGGTGGAATCTGACCGTGTGGTAAACGCATTAAGAGCAAATGGGCAGACTGTAACATATATAGTAAGAGAGAATGAAGGGCATGGATTCCACAAAAAACAGAATATTTTAGATTTTTATAACAGAGTGGATAAATTTTTGAAAAAGTATTTAAAGCCAGATAAGATAACAACTACAAAATTTTAATGTAGTGGAATTTTATAAAGAAATATGTTACAATGTTTAAGAAGGAATAAAAACAAGTTTTGAACATGTTTTTCAAAATTCAACTTTAAAGGGTGAGAAAAATGACAAACAAAATAGATGAATTTTTAAATATACTAGAAGATTTACTTTCTAGGGGAGCCAAAGTTCCGCTTACGGGCGGCAGAGCATTAGTTTATGCGAATGAAGGACTTGAGGTTATAAATGAATTGCGAGCCTGTTTACCAGATGAGTTAAAAAAGGCCGATGATATACTTACACGTGAAGAATCTATTATAGAAAGTGCAAAAAACAGTGCAGATTTAATAATTCGCAAGGCGGAAGAAAAAGCCTGTTTAGTTTTGAATGAAACAGAAATTACCAAACGAGCTCAAATTAAAGCGCAAGATATAATTAGCGAAGCAACAATTAATGCACGCGAAGTAAAAAACAGCACATATCAATATTTAAGCGATTTATTAAACAAAGCGGAAAAAGGGCTGCAAGGTTGTTTGAACGATATAAAAACTACAAAAGGAGTAATAAATCAAAGTTCGTTAGCGCGGCCAACAGAAAGCAAGGACAAGAATGCAGAAAGAATGTAAAAGTAAGTTGGTTGTTACTAGTGCTTTAGCATTGGCAGCAACCTTTTTATTAGGTCTTATAAAAATTTCCAGCCCATGGCTTTATGGCGGTTCTGTAACGCTATTTAGTATGGTGCCAGTTATAATGATCAGTTTTAAAATGGGTGCTAAAACAGGGTTTGTGTTAGGCATTAATTATGGCATTTTAAAGCTGATTTTGGGAACAAGTAACTTTATATTTTTGAATTTTAAAGGGCTTTTATGTTCAGTTATTTTAGATTATTTATTGGCTTATGGTTTTATTGGGGCAGCATCTTTTTTTAGAGTCAATAGAATAAAAAACAAAAAATTTAATTTTTATTTTAGCATTTTTGTAGCATTTTGTTTAAGATATTTATGTCATTTTCTATCTGGTATTTTTGTATGGCGTGCTTTGCTTATACAAAAAGTTTCAACAACAAATATTATGCTTTACTCAGCTGGTTACAACGCGCTTTATATTTTGCCTGAGCTTACTATAACATTAGTGGGAATACGTTTTATTATGTTTAAATGGCCTAGTTTGTTTGGAGAGGGGCATTCAATTTGATTAGAAAAAAATTAGTAGATAAAAAGAAATTATTCAATTCGTTGTTAGTTCTAAGCTTGCCTATTGCTCTGCAAAGTTTAATAACTTTTTCTATTAACATGGCAGACGTTTTTATGGTTCAGGTTTTAGGGGAAAAAGAATTAGGTGCTTGCATGATAGCAAATATTCCATGCCTAATATTTTATAGCATTGTGTTTGGTTTTGGTGGCAGTGCTTGTATTTTATGTTCTCAATATTACGGCAAAAAAGACATTATTGCTATAAAAAAAGTTATGACTGTAGTTTTAGATTGCATGTTGGTAGTTGGCGGTATTTTTACTGCGTTATTGCTTTTTAAAGCGGACTGGGTAATGACGCTTTTAACTAATAATAAAGAACTTGTAACGATTGGTGCACCATATTTAAGAATAGTTGCATTTTCTTATGTTTTAACTGGTTTTATAACAACTTATATGTTAACAATAAGAAGTGTTGAGATTGTTAAAATTTCTTTAGTGCTGGAAATTTTAACTTTAATATTGAATATAACTTTAAATTATATATTTATATTTGGTAATTTGGGAGCTCCTGCAATGGGGGTTAAAGGTGCAGCTTTGGCAACACTTATATCTAGAATAATAGTGTTTTGCTTTGGAATTTGGTTTTTGCAGACGAAAGAAGAGAAGGTAAGATTTCGTCTGAATGATCTTTTTAAATTAGATGTTAAATTGATTATTAGCTTCTTTAAGATTTCATACACAGTAATAATAAGTGAAATATTATGGGGTTTAGGAATATCACTTAATAGCATAGTGTTTAGCAAAGGCGGTTCGCAAGAAGTTATTGCAGCAATTAGTATTATGAGTATGGTCATGCAATTTTCCACGATTTTTATCACAGGCTTTGCAGCGTCTGTAGAGGTTATTATTGGCCAGTTAATTGGCAATAACAAACGAGAACGTGCTAAAGAAACTGCAAAGATATTAATTATAGTTTCGGTGTTTATAGGCTTAATTTCTTCGGTATTAACGTTGGCAGTTAAGCATCCGATTGTTAAGTGGGGTAAACTTAGTTTGGGTGCACAAAGCTTATCTATGCAGCTAATTAATATTAATGCGGCTATAATAATATTTCAAGCAGTTAGTAGCACATGTATTTCTGGTGTATTGCGAGGAGGAGCAGATACCAAAGTTGTTTTATTGTTAGATGCTTTATCGCTCTGGTGCTGTGCTGTTCCGCTAGCATGGCTGGGAAGCTATGTGTGGCACCTTTCACCCGTTGTGGTGTATATTTTTACCAGAATAGATATTTTTGTAAAATTGATATTTGCGATGCGCAGATTAAAAGAAGACAAATGGATGAATAATATAACAGAGAATCAAATGCTTGGTTCAATTTGAGGTGTTTTAACTTGCAAACTCAAGACGAAATTTATTTTGATAACGCAGCCACAACAAAAGTCGCAGATTGCGCGATAACTGCTGCATTAAACACTATGCAGAAAAATTTTGGCAATCCTTCCTCGCTGCATAAAAAAGGAACAGAAGCTAAAAATATTATAGAAGAAGCGCGCCAAACTATAAGCGATTTGCTTGGTTGTAAACCCTCTGAAATTTATTTTACATCTGGAGCTAGTGAAAGCAATACAATTGCAATTTTGGGGACATTGCTGCCCAAACCGCATAAAGCAAATAAAATTATAACAAGTTCAATTGAGCATAAATCGGTATTAAATTGCTTTAAAACGGCAGAAAGTTTAGGCTATGTTGTGCAATATATAAAACCAAAGAACAACCAGATTTCGGCAGAAGAGCTAAAAGAAATGGTGGATAGTAGCACTGCGCTAGTTAGCGTTATGCATGTTAACAACGAAACAGGCAGTATTAACGATATAAAAGAATTGGCAGATGCAGTTAAACTGAAGAATAAAAAAACACTATTTCATTGTGATGCATGTCAGTCTATGGGTAAATTATCAATTTTTCTGCCGAAATTAAATATAGATATTTTAAGTTTTAGCGGGCATAAACTTCATGCGCCAAAAGGTATTGGCGGGCTTTATTTTAAAAAAGGTGTAAAAGCTTGCCTGGTTTGTGGCGGAACTCAAGAATCTGGGGCTAGAATGGGTACAGAGAATGTATCTGGCATAGCGGCACTTGGCGTGGTATGCAAGAGGCTAAACAATAAAATAATAGAAGAAAATTTGCAGAAAGTGAGCAAATTAAAAAATAAATTAGTTGATTCTTTAATTACAGAATTTAAAGATAACGTAACTATTAATTCGCCCGGTGATGCTTCGCCATATATTTTAAATTTTTCTGTTTTAGGGCTACCTGCTCAGGTTTTGCAGAATTGCTTGCAAGATTATGGTATATTTGTTTCCACCGGATCAGCCTGTTCAAAAAATGCCAAAAGCTATGTGCTGAAAGAGCTTAGACTTAGTGACAGAATAATCAATTCTGCAATTAGAGTAAGCTTTTGTAATGAAAATACTATAAAGGAAGTAGAGAGGTTTGTTGAAGTTTTAAAAAATGCAGTTTTTAATTTAAAAGAACTTAACGCAAGAGGTGATAAGAATTAACAACACAATAGAATTTAATAATATTGGCAGTTTTTCGCTAAAAAACACACTAGATTGTGGACAGTGTTTTCGTTGGGAAGAGCAAGTTGATGGTTCGTATTTGGGAATTGTAAAAAATAGTGTTGTAAAAGCAAGCCAAACAGGTAATGTTTTAAAGTTAGAGGAATTATCACAAAATTCTATTAATAAGGAAGACTGGCAGGAATATTTTGGATTTGATACCGATTATGTTACTATTGAAAGCAAATTAAAATCTGATGATTTATTGGCTAGAGCTTATAAACTTTCACCTGGTATTAGAATTTTAAAACAAGACCCATGGGAAGCTTTAATTTCATTTATTATAAGCCAGAATAACAATATTCCCAGAATAAAAAAAATAATAAAATCGTTATGCCAAGTGGCAGGTCAAGAGATTATCTCTGGTGTGTTTAAATTTCCAACTCCGCAGCAAATTTTAAATTTAAGTGATGAAAAATTAGAAAGCATTAAAAGTGGATTTAGAGCAAAATATATTAAAAATGCAGCTGAATTAATGATGAACGGTACAGTTAATTTAAAAGAATTGGCAGCTAAGCTAAATGATGAAGCTCTGGATGAATTAATGCAAATCAAAGGTGTGGGAGTTAAAGTTGGCTCATGTGTGTTGATATATGGTTTTAATAAACTAAATGTTGTACCTGTGGATGTTTGGGTAAAACGAGGGATTGGCAAATATTTTAAAAATGGCTGGCCGGAGGAAGTTAAAGGTTTAGAAGGAGTTGCTGCACAATATCTTTATAACTTTTTAAGAATATTTGAACGCCAGCAACAAAACAGGGAGGTTTGAAAGGAGTATGTTTAATAATTCAACTATTTTAATAACAGGTGGCACAGGTTCTTTTGGTAAGAATTGTACGCGGTTTTTGTTAGATAATTATGATGTAAAGAAGATTATAATATTTTCGCGCGATGAATATAAACAGTTCATTATGAAGCAGCTATTTAAAGATGAGCCACGGCTTAGATTTTTTGTTGGTGATGTAAGGGATAAAGACCGTTTGATTAGAGCATGTGATGGTGTGGATTATATATTCCACGCTGCGGCAATGAAGCAGGTGCCAACATGCGAATACAATCCAATTGAAGCAATTAAAACTAATGTACACGGTGCTATTAACGTAGTGGATGCAGCACTTGATACCGGAGTTAAAAAAGTGGTGGCACTTTCTACAGATAAAGCGGTAAACCCAATTAATTTATATGGTGGCACAAAATTACTTTCCGATAAATTATTTATTGCGGCCAATTCATATTCAGGAGGCACTAAAACTAAATTTTCTATTGTTAGATATGGTAACGTAGCAGCGAGTAGAGGATCAGTCATTCCATTTTTTAAAGATTTAGTCAAAAATGGCGCAAAAAGGTTACCTATTACAGATTTTTGTATGACTAGATTTTGGATTGATTTAGAACGAGGCATAAAATTGGCTGTTAAAGCACTGGAACTTTCTAATGGAGGGGAAACATTTGTTTCAAAAATCCCATCATTTAAGGTTACAGATTTAGCAAAAGCAATTGGCCCAAATTGCGAGCTTGAAGAAGTTGGTATTAGAGAAGGAGAAAAGCTGCACGAAATTATGATTACTACAGCAGATGCACCTTTTACCAGAGAGTTTGATGATTTTTTTATAATTTTGCCAAATTTAAATATAAAGAATAAAACTATTAATGTTGGGAATAAAGTTGCAGAAGGTTTTAGTTATAGTTCAGATAACAATACTCAGTGGCTTTCTGCAGAAGACTTAAAAACAAAGGTGGAAAGAATAAAAATCATATGAAACAACAAGAAAAAAGTAATGATGTGAGCAGAATATATAACAAACAAAATCTGCTAAAAAATCTTAAAAATAAAAAAGAATTATTTATCAATCAAATTTTTTTAGCGCCAATAATAATCTTTAGCATATCGACTCAAATGGGTGTAATTGCTTCACTGGTTGCTATAATTACGATTGTACCCTCTGCTATGGTTTTGCATTTTTTAAAAAATATGAAGATGTTTAAAAATATGGGAATAAGAATAGGTGCTTTGCTAAATATTTTTGCTTCTTGCTTGTTTTATATTTTGGCAGTATTAATTGCAAATAAAATAAACCCAAGTGCAATAGAACATGCAAGAACTTATTTACCACTTATTGTGCTATATACTTTTGCGCTAAGCAGCTCGGAAGTTTTTACTGGCACAAACAATCATTATAAACCGTTTGGGTTAAGAAACAGCCTTTTATATGTTGCACTTCTTTGTTTAGAGATAATGTTTTTTTCTATTTTGCGTGAATTTTTAGGGTCTGGCTGTATTTATGGCCATAATATTGTAAATTTCCAAATTCCCGGAGTAATTCTTCCGTGTGGCGGTTTTATTTTAATGGGTTTTTATTTGGCTTTGCAGGAAAAATTAACGCGAAATGCAATTGAGCAAGAGGAATGAAATTTGCTATTTATAAAGGTGGAAATGTTTGATTTTTAAAGAGATGTATTGCTATTTTGCCGAACTTTTGATATAATTATTCTGTGTGTATATATTAAATTAAAGTTAATTTGCTTTTAAGGAAGGAGATTTTAAATACAATGATATCTGCAGGAGAGTTTAGAAACGGGGTTACCTTTAAAATGGATGGTAACGCTTATCAGATTATTGAATTTCAGCATGTAAAACCAGGTAAAGGAGCTGCATTTGTTAGAACAAAAATAAAGAACGTTATTACAGGAGCAGTTGTTGAGCGTACATTTAACCCAACTGACAAATTTCCGCCAGCTTTTGTGGAAAGAAAAGAAATGCAATATCTTTATAACGAAGGCAATTTATATTATTTTATGGATAACGAGACTTATGAAACTATTCCAATTGACGGCTCGGTGTTAGGTAGTAATTTTAAATTTGCTAAAGAGAATATGGAGATGAAGGTCATGTCTTTTAAAGGGCATGTTTTTGGAGTGGAATTGCCATATTTTGTTGAATTAACAGTAACAAAAACAGAGCCTGGAGTTAGAGGAGATACCGCTACAAATGTTACTAAAAATGCAGTGTTAGAGACTGGAGCAGAGATAAAAGTGCCGATGTTTGTTAATGAGGGCGATAAAGTTAGAATAGATACGCGTACCAGTGAATATATGGAAAGAGTTTAGGTAGTGGAGTTATTTAAATGCAGCAAAGTATAAAAAATTTTGCATTGGTGGGTAAAAATTTATTGCCGCAAATTGAAAAAGAGATTAACAGTGCATTGTTTTTATTAAGCGGTGTACATGCGTCTTATAGATATATTGAACTGGAATCGCAAAGCCTGGAATCTGCACTAGATGATTTAGATGGCTTTAATGTAGCAACGCCATATAAACAGGAAATAATAAAATATCTTTCGAATATTGCAGAAGATATTGAATTACTGCAATCTGTTAATACAGTAAAACGTTCGGGCAAATATTTGGTGGGCTATAATACAGATTCTTATGGTTTTATGCAAACGTTGAAAACGCTGAATATTTTGCCACCTAAAAGTTTTTGTATTGTGGGAACAAATGCCACAGCCAGGGCAATTGCAGTTGAATTGGCTAATTGGGGCGCAAATTATGTAGAAATTGCAGAGCAAAACACTAATTCGCAAGATTTTAAAACAACATTGCGTTCGCTTAAACTTTCGAGCCATGACCTGCAAATAGAAGTGAAGAAGCCAAACGAACTGACTGGCGGAACAGACATGCTAATAAACGCTGAGCAAGCGGAGCTAGATAGTAATTTGGCAGAATCGGTAATAATTGGAGCCAAATATGTTTTTGAAACAGAGTATAACACTAAAGAAACCGCATTGACTAGATTGGCCAAATTGCACAACGTTCGAGTGATAAGTGGAATATATATAAAGGTTTGGCAAGCGGTTATGGCACATAAGATTTGGTATGGTGCTCAGTTTAGAGAGGCAGATATTCATCGTATTCTGCAGAGATATTTATTGCATAAATAAACATTTAAGTGGGAGAGGTTGCTTTGGATGAAAAATTTGCATTTTTAAAAAACAAAAACTTTTGGGCGGGGTTTTGTATCAGCTTTTTTGCAATAATTGGTATATGCGCTTCTATAAGTTGGCTATGGGGTAGAACTTATAATATTTTGAGCGGAGCAAAGCAAAAGGCAAGACTAGAAAGCTTTATTGAACCGGTCTTGATGTGCGATCCATTTCCATTTTCCGAAGGTTCTAATATTAGTAATAGCTTGTTGTTACAAGCGGCTCTTAATAATATATTTTTAAACTCTAATAAAGAATACCCTAAAAGTGAAGACAATGAATATATTATTCCTCAAAGCGATATAGAAGTTAGTGCAAGTGAATTGTTTGGGCCGAACATAAAGCTTACACACGGTAATCTGCGCGATCTTTCAGACTTTTATTGTAATTATCATGAAAACGAACAGGCGTATTATATTCAATATTCAACTCAAGCGAGCAATTACTTTCCTAAAGTAACGAAAATAACCAAAGAGGAGGATTATTTAAATCTGACTGTTGGTTATATAAGACCTCAGCATTTTTTATCTAAAACAAAACGAGCAGATGTAGAACCAGATAAATATATGATTTATAAGCTGAAAAAGAACAAAACAAGATATGGTTATCAAATAGTGGCAATTAAAGAAGATAGCGTGTAAATATAAAATATTATATTAATTGCTTTTAATATTTGTTAACTTAATTAAAAATCAAAAAAGTACAAAAAAAGTGGAATTTGCGGCTTTGCAAACACAAAAATTTTATTTTGTTCCACGTGGAACAAATGTTGAAAACTTTTAAGCATAAAAATTCTGCGCAATAATTTTAATTAGGAGCAGATGACATGGTGATTATTATAACCGGAGCAACACATACAGGTAAAACGGCTTTGGCACAAAAGTTACTAGAAAAATATAAATATCCCTATTTTTCTGTGGATCATTTAAAAATGGGGTTGATTAGAAGTAAAAACACATCTCTTACACCTTTAGATGATGAAAAACTTATGCCATATTTGTGGGGAATTGTTAAAGAAATAATAAAAACAGTAATAGAAAATCAGCAGAATTTAATTATTGAGGGTGGTTATATTCCATTTAACTGGGCAGAAGATTTTAGTGCAGAATATTTAAAAAATATAGATTATTATTGCCTTGTAATGACACCAGAATATATTAAAAAGCATTTTGCAGAAATTTTAAAATATGCAAATGTAATTGAAAAAAGAAAAAACAATTTAGAGTGCTCAGTTGACCAGTTAATTGCAGAAAATAATTATAATTTAGCAATGTGCCAAAAGTTCGGCAATAAATTTATTTAAAACCAGTTGAAATTTGGGATTTAGCAAAGAAGGTCGAGCCAATTTTATCTGTAGGGAATCAATCTGGAGAGGGCTGGTTTTTAACTGCAGAAATGCTTGAGTATATAGAAAATGGTATCACAAATATAGTTTG
>JAFPTG010000019.1 GCA_017400345.1 Oscillospiraceae bacterium | reverse complement strand
GTCTAGTATAAAACTGTTATTAATGTTACGTGAGTTAGATTTTAGTTTTAGTGTGGATAATAACGCGCTTAAACAAAACTATTTTTTTGGCTATATTTTTGAAAACGAGCGGACTTTAATAAATGAGATTAAGATTCTGCCCTCCCCCATTTTTGTCGAACTTTGTCGAACAAATGAGTTTTTAAATTTTTCTTTGGTTTTTTTCTTAATAAAGTATATTTTTCCATTGTAAATACATGTTTGGTACACTAATAAATATAGTGTATACATCTGCTGAAGAATCAAAATTAAATTTTTATATAAATTCGCTTTTATTCCTTCTCTCTTCTCACCATCTTTACTCTTAAGCAAAAAATCAGCAACATATATCATACCGTCAATCATTTTTTTCTAATCCATTCATTGCAACGTTGACAACCGATTGTCTTTCGATTAACAACACATCATCTAAATAGCTTTTATGTTCTATATCCTTTCCAATTCCCGCATTTTCTGAGTTAAAGTTTCTAACTTTTCCGGTGTTCTTATTTTCTTCAGCAAGTATGAGTATTAATATAACAGTTAATAAAATGCCACATATATATCTGTCAGCAGCGCGTTCTTTTTGTGGTACTTCAACGGGATTATGATACGAATAAGCTTACCTTAAAGGCGAGCCTGCCGCTGATTTGTTGATAACACCCTTTTTTATCTTCACCCAAATTTGACAAAGTAGCTTGTTTAATGTATAATATTTTTTGTATAAAAAAACATACATTATACATTAAAGGAGGGGTTTTATGCCCAACACTTCTACATCAGCTACAACTGCCGCAGAACCAGCTCAAACAAATGCCGCTACTCCAAATCTAAGTTCTTCTTTTTCTATGCTTATTCTCTTCGGCATTCTTATTTTTATGTGGTTCTTTGCAGGAAGGAATCAAAAAAAGCGCGAAAAAGAAGCTGCCGAACTTAAAAAGAATATAGAAATCGGCGATGAGATTATTACAATTGGCGGTATTGTAGGAATTGTTGTTGGCATTAAAGACGAAGTCATTACTCTAGAAACCAGCAGCGATCGTTCTAAACTAAGGCTGCAAAAATGGGCTATTCAATCTAACATAACAGCTAATGAACGTGCCGCCGCACAAAAATCAAAAAAGGAGAAGTAAAAACTATGAAGCATATAAAAACATTAATAAACAGTACCATAAACAATTGCAACACCGGTTGCGGGGAATGCCAAGCATCCTGCCAATCTGCCTGCAAAACCTCGTGCACTGTTGCAAATCAAGAATGTGAAAATGTTTCGGCTATAAACAATAAACTTTAATTAGCCTCTTTTAGCCACTGAATTCGGTGGCTATTTTGATCTTTTCTGCTCTTTGTTAAAACTTTGTTAGCTTTGTTAATTTCCATTTTTTCGAGCAATTCTAGCGCTATATGTCGTACTTATTGTGTGCGAATTTTTAACATAATTTTCAACATTTTCCACACTGTTTTCAACATTTTCAAGATCGCATAGCAGTTTACAAAAAGTTTCAACAAAAATTTATAAAGAGTTTTAACATAAAATCATTCTCTATTTTTATCATTGTAATGCGCGTTTATTCTGTTTTCAATATTTTAAACAGGCTCTACTACTAATACTATATATAAATATATTATTAAATTATTAATATTATAGATCTACGAAATTTTTTTAGAAAGGAGATTCCTAATGAAAATAAAAATCGGTATAAACGGTTTTGGAAGAATCGGCAAATTGGTTTTTAAAGCAGCAATACAAAAACCAGATATTTTTGAAGTAGTTGGAATTAATGACCCGTTTCTCCAACCGGATTATATGGCATATCTGTTAAAATACGATACCGTCCACAAAGGCTTAGAGCAAGATATTAAATACACGGAAGATAGCTTAATTATAAACGGAAAAACCACAAAAATATTCAACTGTAAAAACCCGGAAGAAATTCCTTGGAAGAATGTAGCTGCAGATTTTATTGTTGAATCAACCGGAGTATTTACAACAACAGAAAAAGCAGTTGCACACATTAAAGTCGGTGCAAAAAAAGTAGTAATTTCCGCCCCGGCAAAAGATAAAATTACTCCAACATTTGTGTTTGGCGTTAACCATAGCAAATACACAAAAGATATGGATATCGTATCAAACGCTTCTTGCACCACAAACTGTCTGGCACCTCTGGCAAAAGTAATAAACAGTAAATTCGGCATAGAGGAAGGATTAATGACAACAATTCATGCGGCAACGGCAACTCAAAGGGTTGTAGATGGAATTTCTGCAAAAGATTGGCGTGCAGGGCGCGCAGCGTTTGGCAATATAATTCCGTCATCAACAGGAGCCGCGGTAGCATGCAGTTTGGTTATTCCGGAGCTAGAAGGCAAACTTACAGGAATGGCTTTTAGAGTACCAACACTCGATGTTTCTGTAGTAGATTTAACGGTAAGGCTGGCAAAAGAAACCACGTATAAAGAAATTTGCAAAGCGGTTAAAGAGGCATCGCAAACTGATATGAATGGAATTTTAGGCTATACAGAAGAAGGTGTGGTATCTTCGGACTTTGTTGGAGATACACGAACCTCTATTTTTGACGCAGCAGCCGGAATAATGCTAAACCCCAAATTTGTTAAACTTGTTGCTTGGTATGATAACGAATGGGGTTATAGCAACAAGATTCTAGACTTAATACAGCACATGGCAAAAACGGAGAAATGAACAAAATAACAAATATAGAAACGAAGGAACAGTAATGGCTAAAATAGTTAACATAGAAGTTTCGGCAAGGCACATTCATCTGCAAGAGGAACATTTTAAAATTTTATTTGGCAAAGAAGCTAATTTAACACCTAAGCGGCCGCTTTTGCAACCGGGCGAATTTAAAGCCGCAGAAAAAGTTGAGGTTAAAGGCCCTAAAGGCGGTTTTAAGAGCGTTGCAATTGTGGGTCCGTTTAGAAGTAAAACTCAACTAGAGGTATCTTTTAGTGACGCTAAAATTTTAGGGCTCGCGCCTCCGGTAAGAGCATCGGGAGATATAGAAGGTTCAGAGGGTTGTAAACTAATTGGACCTGCTGGCGAACTTGAACTTACTCAGGGGGTTATTGTTTCACAGAGGCATATTCATATGCCGGTTGATGAAGCGAGATCTCTTGGAATTAAAGATAAAGACACAGTAATGGTTAAAGTTCAAACAAAAGAGAGAGCGTTGATTTTTGACGGTGTGTTGGTTAGGGTTGGTTATAATTATGTGCTTTCTATGCATATAGATACCGATGAAGCCAACGCAGCGGGTTGTGCGGGCAGTGTTTATGGCGAGATAATAAAAAAACAAGAATAGGAGAAAGAATAGATATGAATATATGGCATGATATTAACGAAAATAAAGTTAAAGAGGATGAGTTTTACGCCGTAATAGAAATCAACAAAGGCAGTAAAAATAAATATGAATTGGAAAAAGAAACCGGTATGCTTGTGTTAGATAGAGTATTACATACATCTATGGTATACCCAACGAATTATGGATTTATTCCAAGAACATATAGCGAAGATAACGACCCGCTAGATGTTTTGGTCTTTTGTTCAGAGAAGATAGAACCGCTTGCTTTGGTGAACTGCAAACCGATTGGTGTGCTTTATATGATAGATGGCGGAGAAAGAGACGAGAAGATTTTAGCAGTACCGAAAAAAGATCCGTTTTTTAATAAAGTAAATGATGTTAGCGAACTGCCCAACCATTATATAGATGAAATTAAGCACTTTTTTGCAGCTTATAAAGCGCTAGAGAATAAAGAAACCGAAGTTAAAAATGTTGAAGGTGCAGACACAGCTAAAAATGTGATTAAAAAAGCATTAGAAAACTATAAAAAGAAGTTTGGATGTAATAATTAACATAAAAGAGAAGCTATAAAAACATGAGGAGAGAGAATGATGACAGCAATTTTTAAAATGCTGCAATCGGTAGACTTAGCTATTCTTAATTTTATATACAATACATTCAATTGTGCTTTTATGGGTAAGTTTATGGTATTAGTAAATTATCTTGCATATCAAGGAGTTATATGGATCATTTTGGGCGTAACTTTATTATTTTTTAAAAGAACACGTGTTATAGGCTTTGCGTTCTTGATTGCGTTAACGTTAAGTTTTTTAATTGGTGATGTTGGTTTAAAACACTTTGTTATGCGTTCAAGGCCGTTTATTAACAACCCGGATTTTATTTTAAAAGTTAGTGTTCCAAGTGGATCAAGTTTTCCATCAACTCATAGTGCGTTTGCGGCAGCTATAGCCACAGTTGCAATTGCAAAACTTAATAAATTAGGCAGAATACCTTTAATTTGCATAGCAATAACCATTATTTTTTCAAGATTATATAACTATTTACATTATCCATCGGACGTTGTTGCAGGAATTTTACTTGGTGTAGTTTGCGGCTTAGCTGCACTTTTAATTGCAGGTAAGTTCGAAAATAAGCAAAAAACTATACAATAAAAACAAATTTAATTGCGAAAAAACAACCCCTTAGCTGTTTAAAGCCAAGGGGTTGTTTTTGTTATATTTAAAGTTTTTAATGAGATTCAAAAAACATGTAACGAACACAATAATAAAAACTAAACGAAATAAGACTTCCAAAAAAGAGCAGAAAAAAGATGAAAACTATTATACTGCTTGCCAAACTGTTTTCGTTCGGTTTGTTTTCACGGTAGTTCTGCAAAGCGTTTTTGTAATTGTTATATGCCCCGCGGATTGAATAAATCATACTCAGGATTATACAACTGTGAAGAACAATACCATGTATTTTGGAATCTAAAACACTTATAATTATACCTAAAGTTCCAAGAGCAATGTATACACACACAGAAAAAAGTTGCTTGGAGTAATAGTCCGAATAAATTTTTTGTTTTGTTTTTATCTTTTTGCATGTTACTACACTCCAAACAATCTCCTTATTTCTTGCCGAGTTGTTGGCAATTCTAGGTCATCAAGTTTATCTAAATTTTTTCCTTCAGCTTCTTTTATATGATAACCTAGTTGCGTTTTAGCTGTTGTAAAAAGGGTTGCTGCTCCCATTACTTTTTCATTTGCTGCTTTTACAACTTCGGCATCCTCTTTAAGCTTCGGACCTATTTGCAATTGGTCGGGTAGATCCCACATTATAAATTCCGAAATTAAACCTCGGAGAGCACCAACAACCCCACCAGCTACTCCACCCCAAAAACCGCCTGCGGACCCTGCGCTGAAACCTTCATAAGCACCAACAACTATAGTTATTCCTGCTCCCACTTTACTAGTTGTTGAATCAAACAGTCCAGCTTCTTGAGCATCTTTTGTATGTACACGAAGAGTTTCTGCCGCTTCATCATACTCTTTTATCGCTTCTTTCAAATTTGCATAAGCCTTGTTAGCTTTATCTATTGCAGCAGGTAAAGCAGATTTAGCTTCTTCTATTGCCTTTAATCTTTCAATTCTTTCTAGTTCTGCTTTCGAAGGCTTTGTTGGCTCTGGATCGCGCCCTGTTGCTGCTGCAATCAGCCTTGGTTTATGATATACTCCTGCATCTGCTCGCGGCTTGGCACAAGACCATAGCTAATTAGTTATGGTCTTTGTTTATTTTTAAAATAGTTTGCAAATCCATCCGCAAATAAAAACAACATTGGGTGTTTTGTGTATTACATGTACATTTCCTGTAAAGTATCCAATTTGCTCTCCGGATCATCGTACTCGCTTTTTGCGGGC